>CADCOE010000026.1 GCA_902802985.1 uncultured Ruminococcus sp. | reverse complement strand
CTGAGAAAGATTGAGAAGTTAAGGGCAGAGATATTACTGTTCTTTATGCGTGGTTTAAAATTGGCATTTGTTCAGTAGACATTATATAATTGCCTCACATAAAAACCGAAAGACCGATTGACATATCTTTTGATGAATGTTCAATCGGTCTTTCGGTTTTGTTAAAACAAATAAATTTGAATGCAGAATTTACAAATCCTGCAAATCCGCCGATGTTATATCGTTTTCTATATTATCCCTTGCAAGGTCATTGTCGATAACGGGATAAATCGGGGAAATCGGTTTTTCTCGGGAAACAGGCACAGAATGATAAACTTTTTGTATTGGTAGCTCTGTTCCTGCGACAATAGGCTGAACTTTGTTTTTTCCGTGTTTTGCTTTTCCCTGAATTTCAGGCACGGGAGGCAAGGTGTTTCTGCGTTGTGTGTGCGTTTGTTCAGGACGCTTCATTCCCTGTTTTGCCATTTTATCACCCCGTGTTTATTATGTTTATTTAATATCTTTTTTATACGTTAGGGTATATCCTGAATTGATAGGCTTTGTTCATTACTTTTCACCTCTTTGCTTCAAGGATAGCATAATGAGAACTCTACAAGTCAAGAATAAGTCAGCCTTGCGGCTGACGGGCAAGAAATTGATATTCAAAAAAAGTACACCGGTCCAATGTGGTTTATTCCGTTTTATCGATTATTTCATATAATGTGGTATAAAGCAGTTTTGCTTTTTCTTTCCCGATATTAACACAACTACCCACTTTCGATGGTATTTCTCTGCATTTTTCTTTCATCGCAAGACCAATTTCTGTAAGAATAATCAATACTACTCTTTCATCTTCTTTACTTCGAGTCCGGATAATATAATTTTCTTTTTCCATTTTTTTCAGCAAAGGAGTCAATGTGCCATTATCAAGAAAAAGAATTTTCCCCAGTTCTCCGACAGTAATGCTTTTATATTCCCACAACACCATAAAAACAATGTATTGTGTATAAGTTAATCCCAGCGGCTTTAAGTATGGCGAATATAAATTGACAACCTTCCGTGCCGCAGCATAAAGCGGAAAGCAAAGCTGATTTTCCAACTTTAATGCATTTTCCTCCGTTTCTGTCATAAATGTCTCCTCCCCATTATATTTGATACAATATAATCTTAACACATATTCTTAATTTGTCAAGTATCCACTTCATCAAAATAAAACTTCAAATTTGCGTCAATTTTTTAGAGGCACGATATTATTAACGAAGATTGGTTGGTATCAAAAAATTTGTGTTTCAATCCACCCTTTTTTATCCTCTAAATCTAAATCTCCTGCAATTTGATACAAAGTAGCTAATGTATTTTCTGCCCAAGAATAATTTTGCATATACTGGCCGTGAAAAAAATGTGTGTAGGTTTTATCTTTTAGAATAAACCGATAAAGATCACAGTCAACGATTGCCATATTAAGACTGCGAAGTCCTTTATTATTAATTACCAGGTCACCAATTCCGTAATTATTCAACGTTTCCTGCATACGCATTGCTACTTTACGATAATTCGTCATAACCTGCTTATCCGCCGGTTTATCCTCCCACAGGTAGGCGATTGCTTCTTCAGCAGATAAACTGCCGCCTCTTCTGTCAACTAATACCGCTAACAGTTCTTTCGATTTTGCACTGGAAAATCGAATAGGAACTCCATTGACAAATATGTCAAAGCTTCCGAAAGTTCGAATCCATATACGGCTATTCTTTCCGGGAATAAACATTCCGTTTTCGGTATTATCAACATCTTCGATACTTTCCTCTGTATAATTTTCTTCAATCAGTTGTGATATAAAAGTGTTGATATTTTCTTTTGAAAAAATAATAGTAAACATTGATCCTTGATTATGTGAAAAAAACGCTCTGGCATTATATATGGCTTGACTGCCATCTATTTCTATCAATGAAACCTCAACATTTTTTCCTTTCAGCATTTTGCTAAAATCATATTCATTCAGTCCCATTCTGGCAATAAATTCCTCTAAGGTAATCCCTTTCTCGGAAATAAATCGAAACTCTTTTTCACTTATGGACATTATGTCACACATTTTCTTGCCGAAAAATATCGGATAAACTTTTCTATTCAATATTTCAAAAGTAATCACTTGTATATGGTAATTATCGAAAACAGCATTTAAGTATGTGCGAATTTTCTCCAAAATATTACTCTTGCTAATTAATTCCTGAGAATATACAACATCCGTAATATCCTTGCCACAAAGCAACACGTTACTCAGGTCAAGTACGACAACAACAGCAGAATATTTTCTTATAGTTTCATCATCAAATCTGAAAGAACATACTGCCTGAATAGGTTCGTCACAATCATTTAAATTTTCTAATGTCTTTAAATTGACGATTTTTTGAAAAAACGTTTCGACAATTTCATAATCATCAGAAAAAACATAGTTGTTTAAAAAATAATTTCTTGCACTCTCTATTGTCAGAACAACATCATATGAAATACCAACTGGTCTTGCAATATTTTTATGAATACATTCTACCGTATCTTTTACTAAGTCAATTTTTATGATAAAGTTATATGAATTTTTTAATGATCTTATTTTGATTTCTTTGTCATTTACATCAGTGACAGATAAATTTGAACTGTTGTTTGTTATCACTATTACAACCCCCTGTTATTACACTACATTAAAAATCCTAATCTTCAAAAATGTTTACTCCTTTGCAGATCCATTATAGCACTTCATTCGTTCCGCATAAGTTATCAAGGGTTGCTTTAATGTTTTAATTTAGTTCCCAATTCGTTCCTTTTACAAGTTCTTGACAGGTTATTCTCAATTTCGGTAATATTTCCCTATCTGACATCAATTCACTGTAACGTCTTTATTCAAATCAATATAACATTTTTCTTTTACAATGTCAATCTATCATCTATCAATAATTTTAATTTTTTCTGGATCAATTATATTTTTTAATATTCAATGTATCACAAAGGACGAAGGGAAGCAGATTGATCAGTCTGCTTCCCTTCGTCTCAAGGAAAAAGAATTGCAATGACTTAACTATCGTTAAGTCTCCTTATAAGCTTTTAGATAGAGCATTACCAATAATTACTCTTCAAAAATAATCATAACAAAAAAATGAACAAATAAAATGATGTCAAATTTTTGACCTCTGAACGATATATTTATTATATCATTTAATATGTTCCTTTGATCTATTATTAGAGTTCCTTTATCGTTCCTTACTTCAAAATTTATTTATTATTATGCCGGTTTTCCAGTTTTAAAGAGATAGAAAAGTAAATTACTCTTTGAACGGTGTAAGATAGCAAATGACCCGACAAATCATTTGTAACCTATGGCAAACGACAAATCAAGTAAGCTATGTGGCATACTTCTCTATACTTGCTAACACGGTCTTAATACAACAACGACAAATTTGATGTAATATCACTGGAATGTTCTCTGATTAGACAAATGAAAATAGATAACTATTGTCATTCGCTCAAAGGCAGAGATGTTTTTGGTGTCATCTGCTCTTTATCCATCAAAAGATGATGTTGACAGTACCCCTCGTACTCATTACACATTGCTGCCCAAGCAAAATAAATTTACGATATTGTACTGTCAGTTGATTTGTGGTATAATAAAACCAAAAAGCACAAAATCTTCCAGAAAGGGACAGATTCCAACCATGAAACTGAATATAGACAACATGACCAACATTCCGGCAGCCTCTTATTTAACGGCTCCGGAAGCCAAACTATACAGAAGCATTATGCGAATACTGTATTATGAAAAGGAATCTTACCATGCCCAGATGAGTACGAACGATATTCTGACTGCATTGCAGCAATATAAATCCTTTGCCACACTCTCTATGGAAAAACTTAAGGCGGCCATGCAGCAGCTTACCAATTGGGGCTGTGTGTCCCCTCTGCAAGATCCCAGAAGTGTCAGAACCATTGAGGAATACCTGAACAAAGTATATCGTTACTCCCTCACAGAAGATGCCGTTATGATTGAAAGAATGACCCTCACATTGGAGCATATGTTTTCAGAGGGAACTACCCTCTCTTCGTCCCTGTTGGTCAGAATCAATCATGACCTGCGTAATATTTCATCAGTTGTGAACGAAAAAAGCAATAAAGATCTGAATGAGTGGTGGCGTAATTTGCAGGAAGATTTCAAACGGCTCAGCAAAAACTACAACGATTATATCCACTCTTTTTGCTCCACCAACGGAGAAAAGTGGCTCAATTCCGTTGCCTTCCTAGAGCATAAAGATCGGTTCATCGAGTATCTTAGGGATTTTATCACACAATTACAGCGATACTCCATTCAAATTGAAAACAACTTGAAAAAGCTTTCACCTGCAACGAAAGAAACACTCTTCCGACGTTTGATTGAAAGTGAGGCGGAAATACCGCGCACCACCACCGAAAGAGCCAGTATGGAAAGCATCGAGAATAACATAATAAACGACTGGAACGCTTTATATACCTGGTTCGTGTCGGCAAATGGAAAAGAAGCCGTGTGCAGCTATGCCATGGAGTATACCAATCAGATTATCAGCAAGATGGTAAACAATGCTATTCTGCTCATGCAGCTGCAAAACACCGGTATCAGCAAAAAACATGAATATCGACATTATATGGAAATGTTTGCACAATGCGAAACCATAGAAGATGCTCATTGTCTGTCAGCCCATGCGTTCGGTGTGATGAATATTCGCCACTATCAATACCACACCGATTTAGAAACCGACAGTATCTTTGAAAATGCGGCCGACCTTGCCCCACAACAATTTATCATCAAACCGATTACCCGTTCGTATCAGCCAAGAATCAAGACCGCTGGCGTATCGATGAAAACATGGGAAAAAAGTATCAGCAAACGTCAAAAGCTGGCACAGCTCAGTCAGGAAAGAGATTTGATCACGTCCTATATCAAGGAAAATCGCTTATCCTTGGCCGATTTGGCCGAATGCGCCATTCCCTCCACTATGCGGACTCACCTGCTGAAATGGATCACCATTGCCTGCCAAAATCCCAGTCGGACAGGCCTGACGGATTTCGGCAAACGTTTTCGTCTGCTCTCCTCTGCGGAAAAAGTAACGCTGCATTTTGAGGACGGCGATTTAGTTATGCCAGCTTATACATTTGAATTTGAGGGTGAACAAAATGAATGAATTTGCTGAACTGCTGGAAAAATTCTGGTTTGTCCGGGAAAGTGACAGTGGTGATTATTTTCGCATGAAACGTGCAGCTGATAACAAAATGAAACGGTTTCTAAATGAGTCTGTCGGCTGGAATATCATTATCAATCACAAGGTGGTCAAAATCGAGAAAATTCCCGCACAAGCACAGCCATTTATGGGAATTCAGGAGTTTGAAACTCCCAAAGACTATTGCCTTCTATGTGCCCTGCTCATTTACTTGGATGATTTATTTGATGGAGAACAATTTTTGCTGACGGAGCTGACAGACAACATTCCCACCATTCTAGGCAACACTATTACCATTGATTTTACCAAATTCAGCGACAGAAAATCAATGGTCAGAGTCTTAAAATTTGCCCAGAAAATGTCACTGATTAGCATCACCGATGGCTCCATCGATAATGCTGAACATGATCTCAGCAAACAAATTTTGTATGAAAATACGGGACTGTCTGCCTATTTCACCGTAAATCATGCTGTCGATATCAGCCAGTTTCAGACGTATCGGGATTTCGAGGACAAAACGGAACTGTATCTAAACAACGATGTCGGATATGCCCGCACCAGTCGTGTGTACCGCAAGCTTCTGCTCCAACCGGCGATGTATTGGGAAAGCAAGGAAGATACCGACAGTCTGTATCTGAAAAACCAACGTCGGCATATTGCCCGCAATTTAGAAGATTATATCGACGGTCGACTGGATATTCATAACGGTTCCGCTTTTTGTATGCTGCATGAAACAGATAGCTGCGGAAATGTCCATCCGTCCGGCAGTGCGTTGTCAGGCTTTGTCGCTCTTGTGTGTGCCGCATTGCGAAATGCTGATTTTCTGCCCGCTCAACCCAACGATACTCACAAAACATTTGTAAAAACCGCCGTGTTCCATAATTTTCTGCTCCAATGCAGGGAACAATATGGTGCTGGCTTGGGAAAGCAATTAAGAGAACTGAGTGAACCGCAGTTTCTGACACTAACAGTGGACTATTTTGTCGGCTGGCTGCTGTTGGAGAGAACGGAACAAGGCTATTTATTATGTGAAGGTATCTACAAAACTGTCGGATATTTTCCTAAGGATTATCAACCGACGATCTCAAAGGAGGAATAACATATGGAACGCTGGCAAATGAACCGATTCGGATTTGTCAACTTCTGGATCTATGACCTGGAAGAATTTGAACCCGAAAACGGCAAAATATTAATTCGAGGCTCCAACGGTTCGGGCAAGTCGATCACCACACAGAGCTTTATCCCCTACATACTAGATGCCGACCGGCAGCCTACCCGACTGGATCCGTTTGGCAGTAAAGACAGACAAATGGCTTACTATCTGATCGGTGATCCGGAAGCCGGTAAGGACGAAAGCACAGGTTATATCTGGATGGAGTTTATTAAACCGGAAAGTAAACAGTACCGTACCATTGGTATTGGCCTGCACGCCAAAAAGAGCGGCAAAATGAACACATGGGGATTCTGCCTGACTGATGGCAGAAGAATCGGCAAGGACTTTCTATTGTATAAAGAAGTCGGAACACAAATCATTCCCCACGACCCCAGAACACTGAAAAAAGAACTCGGTGAACAAAATATCTTCACCGAACGACCTACCGAATATAAACTTATGGTCGCCGAAAAAATCTTCGGTATTCCAAAAGACCGAATCGATGATTTCGACCAGCTGACTAATATTCTCATCAAAACCCGCTCGTCCAAACTGGCCTCCAAAGAAAATCTGAAACCGGCAGGATTGTATGAGATTCTGAACGAATCTCTGCGGACTCTCTCTGACGATGACCTGCGTCCTATGACTGATGCGATGAGCAAAATCGAAGAGGCTCATCATAAAATCGAGATGTATCTATCGGCACTGGCCGAAGCCAACACCGTAGCAGAAGAATATGACCGCTATAACCGTTATATGCTTTGGATCAAATCAAAACGGTACCTGGACAAACACAGCGAATGTTGTCACGCTCGGCAAGAATTGGAACAACTACAGCAGAACATGACACAGAAACTGGAACAGGCAGATCATGCTCAACACCGTTGGGAAGAAGCGAAAAGAACTTTGAACAACTTGCACCTCGAACAGAACAATCTGGATATATCCGACATTCAGGAATATCTTCGCCATAAAGATGAAACGGAACGACAATTAGCCGAAAATAAAAAGACTGCCGATGCTTACAGCAACCAGATCAACCAAAAACAACAAAGTATCGGACGAAAATATGCCGAACACACAAAAAAGCAGGATCAATTAGACGAAACTACTACCAAACTGACCGAGTGCCTACAGAAGTTGGCCGATTATGAAGATGATCTCTTCCCTTTTTATCATAGTTTCATAGCAACCCTTCAAAAGGAAGAGCCTTTGCCCTACGAGCAATACCAAAACGAAATCAATAGATTTAGAAAAAAAATTTCACAAGCTTGTCAACAACTCAAAAACTATGAAACACTAACAGCACAATATAAATCGGAACAACAAAAACTCGCCGAACAAAACGAACGCCTAACACAGGCTTTCTTTGAACTACAGGTCGCACAAGAACAATGGAACGAACAAAAGGATGAGTTGATTGAACGGTTATATATGGCAGCCAAAACCAACATCGAATACCGTATGGATGAACGATTGGTCAGACAAATAGAGGACATCATCTCCGGCTATGAGGGTGATGGCTCTTCCGGCGAGTATCAGAAATTATTATCAACGCACTATATCTACCTGCACAGTGCCATCATCAATGAACTGAATACAGCAAAGTCTGACTGTACAATCAAGCAAAATGTGTGTGATGATCTTCAACGGCAATTAGAGGAATTAAAACACAGCCAAGAACCGGCTCCGGAACGATCAGAACTGCGGCTGGCTGCCAGAAAAGCTCTTTCCGAAAATGGCATTGCCTATCGTTCTTTCTATGAATGTGTCGATTTTCAACCCGATATACCTGAAGAGGTCAAGACCATCATCGAAGCCGAAATTGCCGCTATGGGAATGTTGGACGCACTGGTCATCGCTGACGGTCAGCAGCAAGCTGCCGAAACAATATTGTCCGATTTTTCCGACAGCTATTTTTTGACAGAAGTTAAAGAACCCTATCAATCGGATACCTGTTTTTGTGTTGCAGCAGAACCGGCATTTGCCAGACCTACCCAGCAGATTTTGACCTCGTTGGCATCCCGCACTGCCCTATCGTTGGAGGGATATTACCAAAACGGTATGTTAGGCGGTCACGCTCTTCCCGAAACGACCGGTGGGTTTATCGGAGCAGAAAGCAGAAAAAAATATCGAAAATCACAAATTGCCGCCTTACAGCAGCAGCTTGTCCATGCACAGTCTGTTCTACAGGAAACAAAACAAACGCTGGATACCGTTATCAACAGAGAAAAGGCATTGAAACATGAGTACGATCAGATGATCGATATTTCACAATTAAACACCACCCTAAATCAACTGTGTAACCAGCAACGAATCTATGACCATGCCAGACAGGATGGTGAGGAACAGGAACAACGGTGTCAGAATGTACAAGCCGCATTGAACCTTTCTTTCCGTCAGGCAGAGGAACTATGCCGGGAATTTCCTTATTATCCCAAGACCAGCCGTGATTACACCATCGTATTGAACAATATTGATGGTTTCTCTCCTTCTATAATGGAAGCCATAACACTGATCCGCAGCAAACAGAGCATTCAAACTCTACTGAACGAAATTGTCGATACCATTGAGGAAGCGGAGAACGACAAGGATCAGCTTTTTGCACAACACAATCGTATCAACAAACAAATCGGTGAACATCAGGACAGATTGACCATGTATGAACAGTTTCTCAATGCCCCAGAAAACAGAGACAAAACCAGACGTTATGATGAGATTAATGTACAAATCAGTACGCTGACACAGCAACAGTCAGACTGTCAAAAGGAAATTGCAGTGGCCAATGACCGTATCCAAAACTACAAAACTGCCATTGAACACCAGCAACTCCATTTAACCAATCTGCTGACGGAAGAAGAACATCTGCAACAGTATTTTCAGGAAGAACTGGACAGAAAATTTGTGTTGGTGCAGAACAATAAAACCGTTCTGCAAAGTGCTGAAGAAGCCAAGACCGTCATCAGAAAGGGTGATGAACAAAAAAGCGTTTCTGATATATCGGCACGTCTGATGAACGCCACCCGAAGCCATTCCAATATTCTGTCCGCCGAATATAAATTGATGAATGATACGCTGTTTGAAGATTCCGGTCCCGATACTATTCGTTCCCGCACACGCATTACATTATTCTGGAAAGGAAAAACTGTATCTCCCGCCGTTTTTCGGGAAGAATTAGAACAGTTAATTCAACATGACAGAGCACTGTTAAAAAAAGACGAAGAAAATATGTTCAAGGAAATTTTGCTCAATACCATCAGCAAAAAGCTGTCTAACCGTATCCGAGAAAGCAGCGAATGGGTACAGCAAATGTCGACACTCATGGAGAAAATCGATACCTCTATGGGATTGGTATTCCAACTGCAATGGGTACCCAAAAAAGACCGGGGAGAAAACGAACTGCAATTTGACGAGCTGAACAAACTGCTGATGAAAGATAAACAGTGGATCGATGCAGAGGATATTGACAGACTGACCAATCATTTCCGTAGCAAGATTGAATATGAACGCCGTCTTTTAGAGGAAAAAGGTGCTGATGCCAATTATGCCGATATAGTCAAAAATGTACTGGACTTCCGCAACTGGTTTGAATTTCATCTGAGATATAAAGAACCGAAAATGGACGGCTTCCGCAACTTGACCACTAGCCGTTTTAACAAGTTCAGCGGCGGCGAAAGAGCCCTATCGCTGTACATTCCCTTGTTTGCGGCCGTAGCAGCACAATATGAAAAAGCAGGACCGCAGGCTCCACGCCTGTTAGCATTGGACGAGGCCTTTGCCGGAGTAGATGAGAGCAATATCAGTCAGATGTTTGCACTGTTGGAAAAACTGCAATTTGGCTATATTATCAATTCGCAGGCATTGTGGGGCTGTTACGATACGGTTCCGGCACTGGCCATTGCTGAACTATTCCATGACAAAGTAAATGATCTGATCACCGTCATTTCCTACCAATGGAACGGAAAACAAAAAATGCTGGCAGAATAGAGGTAAACCTATGACAAACGCCCAACAACTGGCCAATATGCTCAAGGAAAATTCTGCCTTTGACAGAATCATGCAGCGGCTGTTAGCCAAATACGAATCCTATGGAGAACATAAGGGGAAAATCCAGATCCGTGATGCCACACAGGAAGAATGTGATGCTTTGAATGGGTTCATCGCACCAAAAAAATCATTCCGTCCTCCTACTGTTTCCCTGCGAATTGAGGATTTTGAAAAAGCCATTAGCGAAACGAATTATGCTCCGGTTGCTGTCAAAGATTTATTAGAGGCGTATTTTCACCAAAACATTACCACCACTGCCGAACAAAAGCAAGCGGCACGAACCGAATGGAATACCTTTGCTGACCGTCTGCTTACCCGATTTCACAATACGCCCTATCATGAATGGCTATCTGCTCTGTTCCGACACAAAACTAAAGGATATTCGCAAGTGTTCAACGAATATCACGCTGATAAACAAGCTGCCGAACAATTGCTGATTCAAGTTGGCCGTGCCGTCAACGCAAGATTCGACCAACAGTTTGATCCGATTTTATTAGCGGTACTGAGTGCCGACATCACTGGAGATTCTCATTATTTTGATGCCAATAGTATGCCTGGCAAACTTTTACTGAATGTCATTGCCTTTTATGCCGAAACAAATTTCTTCCGTACTAACGCTGAAAAACTCCGATTGTATGAGTTTTTTGGCATCGAAACCAACAGTATGATGGGGACGGTGGCTATACTGGGGATCCGTCTGTGGGAACAGCCAGACAAAGAACACGAGGGGTTCCGTATCTTTGCCGAACGGAAAGAACCAATCTTACTGTCAGATAAAAATTTGCGGTCAATTTCCTTTGCTGCCAGCAATCGAAAAATCGTCTATGCCGTGGAAAATCCATCGGTATTTACCGCTTTGGTACCGTGCGTGTCCGCCTGCAACTGTGGACTGCTCTGTACATTTGGTCAGGTAAAAACGGTAGGACTGCAGCTTTTGTCTATGCTGGTACAAAACGGATGTCTTGTCTATTATGCAGGTGATTTCGATCCGGAGGGGTTACAAATCGCCGATAAATTGATACAACGATTCGGTGCAGAACATATCATTCCGTGGCGCATGAGCGAAAAGGACTATCTTGGTCTTCAGAAAAATCCCAACCTCATCAGCGACAGACGATTAGCGATTTTACAGACACTACAGTCCGACGCACTGCGACAGACTGCCCATCAACTTCAACAGCAAAAAAAAGCTGCCTATCAGGAACTACTGATAGGCAGCCTGATGCAGGATATTCGAGAGCAAAACGCAATACCTTGATGATTTATTTTCATTTAAGGATATTCAACTACACTATGAAAAGGAACGAGTTTCAACCTACAATAAATGCTAACAGATGCTGAATCACTGTTTAGTATAATGTAACCATCGTAAAGAATAGGAGAATATGATATATCGAAAAAAGAAGAATTACTTTCGGAAATAAAGAAACTTAGTAAAAAAATCGGTAGTGTTAAAGTATATTTTAATCAATACTTATGCATCACCATTTATTTTTTTCAGAAATGATGATGTCTTGTATAATTTCGATCAAGTAAAAACTGCTGAAAACCATACAAAACCTTTTAATTGTATGTAAAATTGTACGTAATTATATTGTAAACATTTTTTTGGTTTACAATTTGCGTATTACACTATCATACAAGCGCGGATTAGTGATCTGGAGAGTAGTCATAAGTTCATCGATGACATTCCATATATCTGTTGATTTCCCTCTGACTTTTTGTAAAAAATCGCTTTCTGCGTTTTGTAAATTTGTGCCCGGTAATGGCGGTCCGCCGCTGTGATCTTTCAAAATATATAACCACGCCAATTTTTGAGCGATAGCATAATTGATTTTTTGACTTTCAAGGTCTTTGATTTCACCATCAATGATTTCTGAATTTGTCATACATCAATCTCCATTTTTCTGAGTTTGTGAAGATATTTGTCGTGCATTTTTTTTTGAGCAAAAACGATAACTGACATATCATAGTCAACGGTTTCGAGGTCAATCCCCTTTCTTTCTGCGTGTTTAATTTCCTTTTCGACTTTACATACCAATTTACAGATATACGCAGCAGCGGAAACTTCATTCATTTTTTCAAGCTCTTTGTACATATCAGCGTATAAATCACGTGTTTCACGTTCCCATTTAATCCACTCCGAAATGCCGCTTTTGACCGCATTACGCTTTGTAGAACCATCAACTTCCTGACGGGTATATCTACTCCAGTTCGTTGGAATAATGCTTGTATTGCCAATATCGCTGTCAGGAATAAGTTTATTATAACAGTTAATATAATATCTTTGTAATTTTCGATATTCAACCGTTTCACAAATATAATGATATTCGTGACAACGTTTGTAACCGCGCAGATTAAGAAAATCGTAATAATTAGACATCTGTTCGTGAAACATTATGCCTTTAATCATATGCGCAGATATTTTTGTAAAAATTTCTTCAACGGTCATTTTTATTATCACCTCGTAACAAAATTATGATTTCATCAAGTTTTTTATCTTGTGTTTCAAGATGTGAGTGAATTTCATTCAATAGTAAATCGGCTTTATTGCTTAAATCTTGTTGGAGCTCTTGCTTATCACCTTGCGTCAAATTTTCATCAAGATTCATTATTCCAATGAGAAAACTAAGCAAAGAAACCATATCAAGAAAGGTAAATTCACCATTTTCTCCACTTCCGAGACCACGCATTAAGCTTTTTCCACTCTGACAGAGATATTTCGGATTGTGGAAGCGCCATCGACAAGAATACACGTCAACGAAGACGCACCATCACAGCAACAGCCCTGTCTTATCGTGGTTGTAATCGGCAACGTTACACTATTTCCTGCGGTTGTCACAGAGCCTACGGATACTGCACCAGGTATTTGCACACCGTTGTGAACTACCCATTGTCTAAAGCCAATGGGCTTCCTGCTTCATCGTCCTCGTAACCTACTAACTCCACAGGCGTAAAATCGGGCT
>CADCOE010000025.1 GCA_902802985.1 uncultured Ruminococcus sp. | reverse complement strand
CTGAGAAAGATTGAGAAGTTAAGGGCAGAGATATTACTGTTCTTTATGCGTGGTTTAAAATTGGCATTTGTTCAGTAGACATTATATTAATACATGAAGTGAACGAGCTGTTCTACTGTGGGCAACCCAAAGAATTGCATTAAACATAAAATGAAAGGATTTTCGTATCAGCGAAGCAGTATGGTGCATATACATTATCGGAGGTGATGATGATGTATTGCAACAAAAAAGTCCGCTGTGCAGCAGCATCCGTCAAAGGCGGAGAAAAAGCACCCGCCCTGCACGGTGAAATAAAATTTTTTCAAAGAAACAGTAATGTTCTTGTCAGTGTAAGAATAGTGGGACTTCCTCAGGATAACCCATCGGGATTTTATGGATTTCATATCCACAGCGGCGAAAGCTGCGAAGGAGAAGACTTTTCAGCAACAGGAGGACACTATAATCCTCAATCGCAAAGACATCCTTCTCACAAAGGAGATATGCCGCCGCTGTTGTCGTTTTCAGGCAATGCATGTATGAAGTTTGTGACCGATCGTTTTACAGTCGGGGAAATCATCGGCAAAACAGTGGTTATCCATCAAATGCCGGACGACTTTACTACACAGCCTTCGGGCAATTCCGGTGATAAGATTGCCTGTGGGGTGATCAGACCGATTTCTTGCCGTTCATTTTAATTCAAATGGGCAAGAAATTCCCTGTTTCTAAGGTGGTGAGTGCTTCACCGGTGAAAAAGCTGCCGTATTCCGATAAGGATGCGGCAGCTTTTGTGATGTGACACTGATAAGAAATGATTTCTTCTGTAACAGCTAAGTGTCGATCATTGTTGAATGCTGTCCAGTAGTTCATAGGGATGATGAAAAAAAACAATCGAGGCAGGTTCACAGGAATAACAGGTCATAATATACTGTTCAGTTTCGTGATGTATCATTGACTTGATAACGGGAAGGCTGTCTGTCAGACGGCTGAAATCCAGTGCCAATCCTTGTCCGTCCCATTTGGCATAACATTCCTTCTGCGTCCACAAACGAAGAAAACTGCGGTCATAATCATCACATTGGTCAAGCATTTGCAGCTCTTCAGGGGAACAGACGTGACGTGCAGTACTTTTTTGGACGGTTCGTATATCTATAATGTCGATCGCCGTTTCTGCGTGGGATACAACACAGGCAGCAGCGTTTTTGCAGTGACTGAAATTAAAGTAGATATCATTATGGTGCTTCAGATACGGTTTTCCTCGCTTACGGTACACCAATTCGGGCGGCTCTGTAATGCCGAATTCTTTTTTTAGGGCATATCGCAGCAGAAGATAAACGATCGTGCCGTTGATTTTGTCATTGGGTGAGCGGTATTGGCGAATTTTTTCTGTCCGCTGCCGGTTCAGTGCAGCGGCGGCAGTGTCAACAAAATTAATCTCTATGTTGTCGGTCCCTTCAAACAAATATATCATTATTTTGTCACCTCTTTATAAAAACGATTGTATCAGTGAGGGACATTGTTGTCAATAATCATTATGCATTATCGCTTAAATTTTGTATTGAAAAATGGAAAAATAGGTATATAATCACGTTGATGTTTACAATTTTGTAATACAACGAAACATTAATCTGTAAAAACTTGCAATTTGCAGCAGTTTTATGATATAATTCATTAAGATGTGTATTTTGTGGCTACCGTACAACCGCAAAATGAAATTTAATCGAAGAATGAATTGATTTGGTACGGAGAATGGCGGTATCAATATGTCACAACTTTGTTGGGGTTGTATGCAGGAAAATAACGGCGAACAAATATGCCCACACTGCGGATTTGACAAATCAAGCGAACAGAATGCTCCGTTTTTGCCGCTCGGTACGGCACTTCAGGAACAGAACTATCTGGTAGGCAAAAAACTCGAAAATAATGCCGAGGGTGCAAGATATATCGGTTACAGCAACGCAATGCATTCCAGAGTGATTATTCATGAATTTATGCCGGCAGGCATATGCGGCCGTGCAAAAGGTAAAACCAATGTTGTGATCCGTAAGGGTTATGAAGATCAATATAAAAAGTTTGATGAGAGCTTTCTCGGCTATTACAGAGCTATCGCAAGACTTCGTGATCTCTCGGCAATCGGGTCAGTGTTCGATATTTTCACCGAGAACGGAGTGTCTTATACAGTAGAAGAATATTTTGATTCTATCCCCTTTACGGAATATATCGAAAGAAGAGGGGGCAGTATTGACTGGAACACGGCTCGTCCGCTCTTTATGCCGCTGATTTCTACATTGACCTCGCTTCATTCAGCCGGAATAGGTCATTATGCTATTTCACCCGAGAACCTTGTTGTTACAGCATCAGGCAAGCTTAGATTGGTAGGATTTGGTATTAATGAAATCCATCAGACAGGCGGCTTTTTCGATCCCGAACTGATGGACGGCTGTGCCGCTATTGAACAGTATACGGATGGCGGTAAATTGAATGAATCTACCGATGTTTATGGCTTTACTGCCACTTTGTTCTATGCTTTGACAGGTCGTTTGCCTGAAAACAGCAACGAACGTAAGATTGATGGTAAGCTTCCTATTCCCACAACCGTATTCAAAAGACTTCCGCCGCATGTGGTAACCGCTTTGGCAGGGGGACTTCAGGTTCAGCAGTCCAAACGTATCAGCAGCTTTGAAGAACTGAATACACAACTTTCTGCCGCTCCTACCGTAAAGGCAATCCGTAATGAAGCTACCAGAAGTGCCATCCGTAATGAAGCGGAGTCTACCTATTCCTCCAAGAAAAGGGACGGTATTTCCGGTTCGGTATGGGCTATTTTGTCGGTACTTACCTGTATGCTGATCCTTTTGGTAGCAGGTATTATATGGATCAGAAGCAATCCTGATGCATTTAAAATTCTTTCCAATGATCCCGCAGAAGTTTCCTCGGAAGAGTCGGAGGAGTCTAATATTGACCCGAACTTGATCGCTGTTCCAAACTTGGTAGGACAGAAGTATGATGAGGTAATATCTAAGCAGGGAGCCAATTCCGAGTATACGGTGATCAAGGCAAATGAGGAAATTTTCAGCGACAGATACGAAGAAGGCGTTATTGTTTCCCAGAGTCCTGAAGAAGGCGTCAGTGCCGACAAGGGTGTGACCGTGGTTGTTACTGTCAGCAAGGGTCTGCCGAACCGTGAACTTCCTGTTATCAGCGGTCAGTCCGTCGAAACAGCCGTTAAGTCGTTGGGTGATCAGGGCTTTATTGCCTCGGGTAACTATGTTGCCAGTGATACAGTAGAAGAAGGCAAAGTAGTGGGTTATGAAAACTACAATGCCGGTGATACAGCTCCTTATGGTGCTAAAATTATTATTAACATCAGCACAGGTCCCGACTCTGCGTGATGTAATTCAACAGCAAAGAAGCACTCCCTATGTCAATGACGTATGGAGTGCTTTTATTGTTTTTGGCGATAATAAAGGCCGTATACACCTCTTAGTGCAACACGGCTCTTTCATTGATGAATATTTTTCATTTTTTCTTCGGTTTTCTGGATGAGATTGTACAATGACGGGGCAAGCTCGGGATATTTTCCCGAAATAATTTCGGGGGACAGGGGAGGTGCGGATGAATGATCGGTTCCATTGATGTTCCCGACATTTTTGCCGCCTGAAAGGCATTTGGCATTGGCTTCATTGATGCTTTGCAGTGCGGAGGAAAGCCCGGCATATATTTCAGGCATAATCGAAAACATTGCCTGCGGATTTTTGGGATTGGCGGAATAGATCGTACGTATCATTTTATAAATCGAAACCATCAGATAAGAAGAAATCTCAGAAGTCATTCCTCGACAGTCGGTTTGTTCCAGCAAGTCAAAGATGATTGTCAGTGAATTGATGACCAACCTTTTATTTAATGTTACCATCGCATTGGATTTCTGGTCGGTATTATTTTTGGAGGAAGTGCTTTCCAGAATGGCTTCATCAATACGGAGTGTAGCACCGTGTCTGTCTGCACTGCGTCCAAGGAGATAGTCACACGAAACATCGTAATAGTCAGCGATTTTGACCACGAAGTCAAGACCGCATTCTCTGATGCCTTTTTCGTAGTGTGAGAGAAGAGCCTGAGAAACCCCAAGCTCCAGTGCGGCTTGTTTTTGACTAAGCCCTCGTTCTTTTCTTAACAATGTAACAATTCTCGGAAAATCGCTGTTCATAGAATAACCCCTTGACAATACGCACACAAAATTATATAGTAAATAAAGCCGCAGCTTTGCGGTCAATACATAAAATCCCAATTTAAAATTAACAAGTAAACAATATGTAAATTATATACTATTTAAAACAGTTTGTAAAGTTTTTTTTGCGTTTTTTAAGTATTGGTACGGAATTTTGTAAAAAGAGGAAGAAATATTATGCAGTCATATATTATCTATTTTATCAGGCACGGAGCAGTTGATGAGACGCTGCGGGGGAAGTATATCGGCAGTACGGATGTACATTTGTCGGAAAAAGGAAAAAAAGCACTCAGGCAAACAGCAGAACTTTTTGGTTATCCTTATCCTGAGAAAATTTATTCAAGTCCACTGTCAAGATGCATTGAAACGTGTTCGGTGATCTATCCCGGGCGTGACATTAAGACGGTCGGTGCATTGAGTGAATGCAGTTTTGGTGACTGGGAAGGAAAAAGTGCCACTGAACTTTCCAATGATCCGCAGTTTGTACAGTGGCTGCAAAATTCCGACAAAACACCGCCGCCCAACGGAGAAAGCGGCAAAGAGTTTGCCTCAAGAGTTTGCAAGGGATTTGAACGTCTGGTGGAACAGTTATCGGCAGAAAAAACAAGAACGGCAGCAGTGGTGACGCACGGAGGTGTGATTATGACGCTTCTTTCTGTGTACGGTCTCCCACAGGCAGAAAGCTACAAATGGCGAATGGATAACGGCTATGGCTATGCCGTCAGAATTACTCCTTCGCTCTGGATGCGTGACCGTGTAATGGAAGTGTATGACACAGTACCTTTTGAACCACGTGCACAATGATGGAGTGGGTGCGTTCGGTCAGCCGAGGGGCTGCCTGCCCCTCTAATACCCCGGCAAGCCTTTGAAAAGGCTTGAGCGAAACTTTTGCGTCGTGGCTGCCGAAACGTACAAAGCCAAAGCAGTTGAAATTTTGGAGAAAACGGTATATAATATGGTTTGGATTTAATTAAAAAGGAGAGATTTTTGTGACAAAGATAGATATTTTTTCCGGCTTTCTTGGAGCAGGCAAAACAACCCTGATCAAAAAGCTCATCAAAGAAGGCTATCAAAATGAAAAATTGGTGCTGATAGAAAATGAGTTTGGCGAGATCGGTATTGACGGCGGTTTTCTCAAGGAAGCAGGTATACAAATTAATGAAATGAATTCAGGCTGTATCTGCTGTTCTCTTGTCGGTGATTTCAGAGAAGCACTGACTAAGGTATTGGAACAGTATCATCCGGATCGTATTATTATTGAGCCGTCAGGTGTCGGCAAGCTTTCTGATGTCATCAATGCGGTCAAGACTGTTCAAAGTGATACTGTACGTCTTAACAGTTTTGTAACAGTTGCCGATGCGTCCAAATGTAAGATTTATATGAAAAATTTCGGTGAATTTTATAATAATCAAATAGAAAATGCCAGTACGATTATCCTCAGCAGAACACAAAATATATCCGATGAAAAACTGGCAAAAGCATTGGAACTTCTCAGGGAACACAATACCAAAGCGGCTATTGTAACTACTCCTTGGGATGATATTACAGGTCAGCAGATACTCTCCGCAACAGAAGGAAAAGCACTGCTTACGGTGGAAGATGTGGCACACGAACATCATCACGACCACGATCACGACCACGATCACGACCATGACCACGACCATGACCACGAACACAACCACAACCACAACCACGAGCACGACCACGACCACGAACACGACCACGAACACGAGCATGACGAAAATTGTACTTGTGGCTGCCATAACCACGAACATCACCACCATCACGCTGATGAAGTGTTTACCAGCTGGGGAAAGGAAACAACTAAAAAATTTACTAAGGATGAAATTGAGAATATTCTTTCTCAGCTTGCCGATGGTGAAAAATATGGTATAGTACTGCGGGCAAAGGGAATTGTACCTGCTGTGGACGGTACATGGCTGCATTATGATCTGGTGCCGGGCGAGTTTGAGGTTCGTACAGGTACGGCTGACTATACAGGAAGAATTTGTGTGATTGGTTCAAAGCTCAAAGAAAGCGAACTGGATGCACTGTTTTCATAAAGACCCCTTGAAGGAGTGAAATACAAAATGGCAGAAATACCGGTATATCTTTTTCTCGGATTTCTTGACGGAGGAAAAACAAAATTTATTCACGAGACACTCTGTGACAAGCGTTTTCAGGATGGTGACAGAACTCTTGTGATACTGCTTGAAGAAGGCGAAGAAGAACTGGATACTACCCAATACGCAGGCGGCAGTAAAGTAACTGTCGTTACAGTAGAGGATAAAACGCAGCTGACAAGAAAGTTTCTGGAGGACAGTGTCAAGAAGAGCAGAGCAGAACGTGTGATGATTGAATACAACGGAATGTGGCTGCTGGATGATCTCGGCAAAGAGTTTCCCCGCAACTGGCAGGTTTATCAGATTATGATGATGGCAGATGCCAATACATTTGATATGTATAACAATAATATGCGTCAGTTGGTTTATGACAAAATAAGTGTCACAGAACTGGTGGCATTCAATCGTTGCAGGGAAGGATTTGACAAGCAGAAACTTCATACCATCGTCAGAGCAATTAATCGCCGTGCCGCTATTATTTATGAATATGAGGATGGCACTATTGAAAATGATGACATTGTAGATCCTTTGCCGTTTGATATCGACGCACCCGTGGTGGAGGTTAAGGATGAAGATTTCGGTTTGCTGTATCTTGACGCAATGGACAAGCCCGATAACTATGATGGTAAGACAATTCAGTTTAAGGCCCTGGTGGCACGAAATAATAAGCTGCCCAAAAACAGCTTTGTAGGCGGACGTTTTGCTATGCAGTGCTGTGCGGAAGATATTCGTTATGTAGGATTTCTGTGCAAATGGGACAAAGCAACAACACTTGCCAATAAAGGTTGGTATATGGTGACGGCAGAGGTGAAGTCGGAAAAAGATCCGATGTTCGGCGGAGAAAAAGGTCCGATGTTCTATGTGAAAGAGGTATCATCTGCCGAGAAACCGCAGGAAGAAACCGTTTATTTTTCGTAAAATATCAAGAATAATATGTATATGAAAAGTTCCCGACTCGAAACGATTTGTGTTGAGTCGGGAACTTTTTTGTTGATCAATAACGACAAGAACATAAATTATCATTGACTGTCGTTGAGGAATAGCTGGAAAGCAGTCGGCAGAGCATATTGCTCTGATAATTCCTCGGGTGATACCCATAGAAACCGGTCATATTGTTGGTTAACGGTGACACGATAACCTTTCATATACCAGTCAATATGAGTAAAAATATGTTTTGTTTCCTTGATAAAAGCGATTTCCTCGGGAGTAACGTTCCAATCTTTTAATATGTGGTAAAGTTCGTTTTCGGTGTGAAAGCCTTCGATATTGGGAAGCTGGTACATTCCCGACAATAATCCTTTTGAGGGACGTTTTTCAATCGCCATCTTGTTATGGGAAACGATCAGAAAAACGCTTTTTTGTTCTTTTCTGCGTTTTAATTTTTTTTCTCTGACAGGGATTTCCGAAGTCAGATGCTCCTTACAGGCAATACAGTTTTCTTTGAGGGGGCAGTTTCCACATAAAGGAATGCCGTTCGGGAGGCATATCAATTCACCTAATTCCATCAGAGCTTCATTAAACGTTCCCGATTGAGGGGGCATTTTTTCCAACAGCAGTTGTACGGCTTCTTTTTTGGTTTCGGTAAGAAGTACATTTTTCTTACTTCCGAGTATTCTTGCGGTGACACGCAGAACATTACCGTCCACGGCAGTTACTTTTTCATTAAAGCAGATAGACGCAATCGCACCGGCGGTATATTCACCAATTCCCGGCAGCGTCAGAAGCTGCTCGTAGGAATGCGGAAATTCACCATTATATTGAAACATTATCATTTCAGCGGCTTTTTTCAAGTTTCTGGCTCGGCTGTAATACCCTAAGCCTTCCCATAGCTTAAGCAGCTGATCTTCTGGAACAACACTCAAACTCTTTATGTCAGGCAGTGCCTGCATAAAATGGACATAATATTTTTTTACTGCTTCTATTCTTGTCTGTTGCAGCATTATTTCTGAGATCCAGACGTGATATGGCTCACGGTCATTCCGCCAAGGCAGCTCTCTTTTATTCATTTCAAACCATTTCATAATCGGTTCAGTGATGTTGGGTAAATGTTTCTGCATAACGCTGATCTCCTGTTACAGTTAATATTAACGCAAGTATATCTTTCTGAGGTTTGTTTGTCAAGAATGGCAGTATGATGAAAAATGAAAAATTAAGATTATTTTATATGAAGTGATAGCAAAATCTCATAATAGTATGAAAATGGTTACCGCTTCATCTTGGAATACTGAATTTTAATTCTATTTTGGATTAAAATTTATGGAAAAATCATTTGAAACATAAAACCAAAAGCTTATTTTCAGTTGATTTTTATAGAAAAAATATTTTATATGGATATTATCTATAATTTGATAAAATATCTTGACATTGATATAGTGAGATGTTATAATTGTGGCAAATATAAAAATTATATTATTTATATTGACTATGTGTGAAAAAATTTGTATCATATAACATCTGAAATATCCGAATGATTTCACTAATATGATATTTACATTTTCTGTTTACCAACGACGCATTTGACGGGCAGCAAAAAACGAAAAAATGGAAGGATATTTTGTTTTATTTGTTTTGATTTTTGAGCAGATGGCGTTGGACAGGGGGGAGAAGTATGATAAAAAAACAAAATACAAAAAGCCGAAAAATCTTTTCGGTGATAGTGACGCTTGCTATATTATTTAATATGGCGCCGGTGTTTGTCATTGATCATTTTTCGGGAACAGCAGAAGCAGCAGGGTATGATTTCGATATTGCTGATTTGACAGCTTATGATATTGAGGAAAGCATTCATACGACGTTAGGGAAGATTGCCGAATCCGGTGATGAAGATCACCCCGGCTGCGGTATGATTACTCTCAATAATGATTATCAGGAAAATATCGAAATTCCCGATAATACCGTTGTGGTAATCGATCTTAACGGCCATACACTGGCACCTGCCGGCAGTACCGCAAGAAGCAATATTCTTGTGTACGGAACGCTCAAGCTGATCGACTCAGCGGGCGGAGGAATGATGCAGTCAGACGGTACGACCGACATCAGTGCTGTCAATGTACTCAGCGGCGGTAAGCTGGTGTTTGGCGGAGGCACTATTAATAATTACTACAGTTCACAAAACGGTGCCGGTATTATGGTAGAAGATAACGGTTATCTGAATATGAAAGGCGGAACGATCAGCCATTGTAAAAGTGATTTGCAGGGCGGTGGTATTTATGCTTATTTATCCGAAAATGTTGATTTTTCCGGCGGTACGGTCATCAGCAATCAGGCAACAAACGGCGGTGGTATCACGTGTTACCGTGTTAATAAAAACGGTGAGATCGACCTGAATGAAATGACTGTCAGCGGCAATACGGCAACAGAAAACGGCGGTGGCGTATACATTGAGTATGCGTCAACCATTCACCTCAATCGGTCTGTTGTCGAGAACAACACCGCACAAAACGGCGGCGGTCTGTACTTTAATAATACCACAAAACTTGACATTGACGACAACAGCCGTATCAGAAGCAATACAGCATCTCAGAGCGGCGGCGGTATTTTCTTCTTTGCAGCGACTAATTATGAAGGTTCCCAACTGACCCTGAATGGGGGACTCGTCAATGAAAACACGGCCCTTAATGGCAGCGGCGGCGGGGTTTATTTTCATAATGCGACACCCAAGAGCAGACATCAGCTGACATTGAACGGCGGTCAATTCAACGGCAATAAAGCAAGCGTCAACGGCGGCGGTATATGGATGTACAATAAAACCGACTGTATCATTAACAATGGTACAGTGAATGGCAATGAAGCCTCTCGTTACGGCGGCGGTCTTTATATGGAAGGCGGTCTGTCGGGTGACAACTGTTCTACCTTTACAATGAACGGCGGCTGTGTTTCCGAAAATACACTTACTTCTGAAAGCGGTACACGTTACGGCAGTGGTTTATATATCGGTTCCAGAGTAACCGTCAACTTCAACAGTGGTGAGATCAGCCGCAACACCAACGGATGTTACGGCGGCGGTTTGTATGTTGGTGATTACAGTACGGTTGATCTGCATGATGGAATGAAGATTACTGAAAATTCCACCAACATTGCTAACGGCAGCACAGCGGGCAGCGGTATGTATCTCTACCGTTGCACGCTCCATATGACGGGCGGTGAGATCAGTCATAATACTACTGTGAATTATTGCAGCGGCGGCGGCATTTATTTCTATCTGGGTTCGGCAGAAATCACCGGCGGCAGTATCGACCATCACACCATCAATGGACAAGGTAGCGGTATTTACAGCAACTCTGCTTCGTTGGAGGTGGCAGGAACAGCAAGTATTTCAGATAATGTCAGCAAAACCGATGCCGGCGGCGGTGTCTTTTTAAACGGCGGTAAAATGGAGCTTTATGGAGAAGCTGTCATCGAAAATAATCAGGCATCTAGTGCGGCGGGAATCCGTTTGTGTGACGGTGCCTTTGAAATACGGGAGGATGCAGCCATCAGGAATAATAAAGCCAGCGGTGCCGGCGGCGGTATTACTTGTGACCGCGCCAATTCCCAGTTCCATATGAAGGGCGGCAGTATTACAGGCAACACTGCCAGCAGCGGCGGCGGTCTTTATTTTGAAACACGAAAAAATATCGGCAAACAGTTCCGCATTACAGGCGGCGAGATCAGCGGAAATAAGGCATCCAATAACGGAGGCGGTATTTGTTTCGGCAGAGTAGGCGGCAATGACAGTGATGGCGTACCGCTTCCGGCTTCTTCACTGGAGATCGCAACGAATGCCGTTATTGAAAATAATACTGCCAATTATGGCGGCGGTATCTATGTTTCGGATTGTGCAAGACTTGAATTGTACGAGGGCGGCAAAATTATTGGCAATACAGCCAATAACAGCGGCGGCGGTGTTTATGTAACTTACGGCGGCTATAAGTACCGTAATTTTATGAATGCACGGGATAATACCGATGGCGAGGAAGAAGCACTGGAAATTTACGGCGGTGAGCTGCACGACAATGCGGCATTGAGTGGACGTGACATCTATGTCAGTGAAACCGTACCGGATCAAAGGTATTATGAAGTTCCTTATATGGCTGCTGTTAAAGCATCAAAGATGGATAATGCTTCGTCAACAGCGTATTGGATCGATGAAACCAACTCAAATCATATTACTGCCGATCTGAGCAACCGATCCAAGGTGGACAATAATCAGACACCGCGGTACAGTATTTATACCTTTAATGATGCAGCAACCGGCTCGGCACAGATCGATAATGTCATTTATCCGAATGTACAGGCAGCTGTGAACGCAGTGAAAAACAATGAGGCCCCCGGCAATGATATTATACTCATTAAGTCCCATAGAGAAACAGTTGTCATCCCGGAGGGACTGAATGTTAGTCTTGACCTCAACGGACTGGCGCTCTACGGGGAAGCAGTCAGCGTGATCACGGTCGAAAAAGATGCGGTATTTACCTTAAAAGACAGCGTTGGCGGCGGTAAGGTGGCTGACGGCAAGGGAACACAGGTTGGAACCGTGAAATGGGGCGGCGGTGTATATGTACTCGGTACATTTCAGATGGAAGGCGGAACTCTCAGCCATAACACGGCAGGGCAAGGTTCGGCAGTAGGAGTGAACGGCGGTACATTCCATATGACAGGCGGCACCATAGAAAATAACCGTTATGATGCTAATACGGTGACTGTGAGAGTAAGCAATGGTACCATAAAAATGTCAGATGCCGTGATGACAAATAATCAGGGCAGAGGTATTTATCTGACAGGAACATCTTCTGCGGAAATCAAGGATACGACCATCAGTAAGGGTTACGGCACTTATACAGCGGCCGTTTTTGCAGAAGGAACAAGTACTGTACATATTGACGGGTGCCAGTTCCTTGATAATACAGCGACATCCTATTACGGTACCGTATATGCATCCGGCAGTACCGTTATCTATCTCAAAGATACACTGATCCAAGGCAACACGTCCTCTTTGGGAGCAGGTATTTATAACAACGGCGGCAAAATCCATCTGGATAATGTCACAGTGACAGAAAACCGTTCAACAGGAGATGGCGGTGGTCTTTATGTGACCGGAAACAGTTATGTTTATTTCAAAAACAGCCGTATTTACAATAACTATGCATCATCACTGGGAGCAGATGCCCGATTTGATAAAAATGCCTGGTTAGTGAATGAGTCGGGTGATGGCTCTGATCACCGTGCAGTAGAAAATTTCGGATTGGAAAATTATGATTGTTGGTTTGATGAACTGTCGAGCGTTTATTATGTGGAGGATAAAGAGAAACACGACAGTTCAGAAACAGAATTCCTGAATGTCGAAAAGGATATGATCAATTCGTCTAATAACAGAATTATCGGTACACACTATTTGAAGGCTGCCCAATCCCCTGACAGCAGCGAGCCTGTGGCAGAAATCGTTGATACCGGTGTGCAGTATTCTACCCTGACCGCTGCTGTCTCGGCAGCATCAAAACGGGAAGGGGCTGTGGAGATCAAACTTCTGAAAAATGTTGTTGAAAAAATTAACTTTTCTTCCGTCAGTGCACAAATTACGCTGGACTTTAACGGTCATACAGTACAGTCACCTTATGGCGTATCAAGGGTTTTTTATCTGACACACTGCGATGTTCATTTTAAAGATACAGCAGGCGGCGGTAAAATTCTGCCTCCCGAAAATGCGGAAGAAGATACGCAGCGGCAGCCTCGTGCTATTTATATTGCAGGCGGTAAGCTGACGATAGAAGATATTGAAATAGCCGGGTTCTGCTTTACAGGAAACGGCGGTGCGATCTACTGTGCAGCAGGGGTTAGTGCCAATGGGGTTTATTATCCCTCTGAGCTTCATATCAAAAGCGGTACTATTCAGAATAATACCACAACTTCCAACGGCGGTGCTATTTACGTTGTCACTAACGCCAACTGCCATACGGTATTTGAAATGACAGGAGGTACGATCGCCAATAATACAGCGAACAACGGCGGCGGCATTTACTTTGATTGCGGCACGTGGAATGATTATACCAAAATTACTATCAGCGGCGGCACCTTCGATGGCAACACAGCCAAAACCTACAGCGGTGCAGTACATTACGTGGGCAATACTTCAGCCAATGACACGGATGAAATCAAGCTTTACGGTTTTACGATGAAGAATAACCAAGCCTATACCTATGGTGCTATTTACTGTCAGAGGGGCAGCAATAAAAACTATCCCTTGATTTTGGGGGATGAAACCAAAAAAACCATATTCAGCGGCAACCGTTCCCGTTATAGTTACAGCATTGGATTGATTTATAACGAATATGGCGGTACATTGGGTATTTTGGCACAAAATGTGGAGATCAAGGAAAATACATCCGATATTACGGTCGGAAGTCTGTATTTGAAATCCCAAAAAGTTATCGTGAATAATTTTGATGTCCATCACAACAATTCCAAAGGAACCGATGCTGCTTTGATAGTCAGCGGCGGTGAAGTTCTTGTTGAAAACAGTCGTTTCCATCATAATACAAGCCGTACCTCGTCGGCAGGTCTAGTCATAGGCAATCCCGAAAATGCTATTTCTGCCGGCGATAAGCTCATCAAAGATTGTGTTTTCTATGAAAATACGGCAAGTTCGGGTGCAGGCTTATGGGATGCTTCATTTTATGACACGACTTATGAGAATTGTGAATTTTACAACAACTATGCCAGAGAAAACGGAACATTTATGTTTTCTGGCAACAGCGGAGGTAAAATTCGAACGAAAAATATCAATCACTGTCATTTCCACGATAACAGAGCCCTTGGTTATGGTGGAGCCTTTGCGACCAGCGGATTTAATTATGCTGCTGTGGTTTTCAATCATACCGTACTCGAAAACAATTCCGCTTCCTCCCGAGGAGGTGCAATCTACTGTGAAAACAGTGCCGTCACTTATATGATTGATGAAGGTACCGTGATCAAAAATAATACCGCTAATGAGGGCGGCGGTATTTGTATATATTACGGAAATCTGGAAGTGAAGAACGGAGAAATCTCCGAAAATAAAGCATCTTCCAACGGCGGCGGCATTTTTTGGCACAGTTCTAACACTAACTCACACCTGACCATTAGCGGAGGAACGATCAGCAATAATACAGCCGGCAGCAATGCAGGAGGGTTGTACGCCAGCGGACGCACCACTGTAGAGGATTTCAAGATCGAAATCAATCTGACAGGCGGTCAAATTATCAATAACCTTGCTTCCAACGGCGGCGGTGTTTTTTTCTACTGCCATAATAATTCTAATTTTATTGCACCGAAGGTACGAGTGACAGGAACACAAATCAAAGGAAATGCTGCCAAGGTGAACGGCGGCGGCATCTATAACGGTCTTATGGCAAACGATACCATAATGAGTGATAATGCAGTCGTTACCGAAAATACCGCAGGCAGCTGCGGCGGCGGTGTTTATGTGGAATACGGACGTACCGATTTTAAGCTCAACGGCGGTAAGCTGTATGGCAACAGAGCATCCCTTGGCAACGATGCTTATATTATCTACAACACCAGTTGGAGAAATTCCAATCTTTACCTTTATAAAGCATCGGAAATGTTTGGTGATGACGAGGAATATCAAGCTGCCGGCTGGATTGACGAAACCACAGGAGCGGTCTATACCGATGTCATTAAATTGCGTCCGCTCGGCAGAAATTATCCCTATACCCTCAGCTACCGTAAGGTTAACCAAATTGTTGCAGTATATAATAATGTGGAATATACCTCTGTGACAGAAGCGATTGAAGCGGTCACCGCTTCAGACAGTATGTCGGGAGAGGTAACGATGGTTGCCGATTCGACTGAATCAATAGCAGTAGCGTCAGGAGTCAACCTCAAACTCAATCTTAACGGTCATACGCTCAGCGGCGGCGGCACTTCCACCATTACCAACCGAGGTACTCTGGAAATCGTCGATGATAAGAAGACGGTGACAGTTGGCGATCACACTTATTCCCAAAGCGACAAAGATGGTAAGATCACCGGCAGTGCTTCGATCACAGGCGGCGGTATTTGCGTCAAGAGCGGTCAGGTAACGCTGACCGGCGGCAAAATTGCCGATTGTATCGCAGGCGGCAACCGTGATAGTAACAGTTACGGCGGTGCGGCAGTCGGCATCGAGGGCGGAGAGTTTATCCTCAACGGCGGTACCCTTTGCGATAACATTGCACGTTACGGTTCTGCTGTTTTGGTCAAAACACCATCTGCGACCTTTACGATGCTTAGCGGCATCATTCAAAACAATCGCACTTCCCGTTACGGTGACAGTACCACTGTAGGTGCTGGAGGCGGTATTTATAACCAGGGAGGTACGGTCAATATTTACGGCGGTACCATCAGTGGAAATACAGCTTATCAGGGCGGCGGCATCTATTCTTCCGGCGGTAAGGTTAATGTGACAGGAATATCGGCGGATGAGGCACCTGTGATCTCGGAGAATATCGGCGGTTTCAATGGAGGCGGTATTTATGTTCATACCGGTACATTGACTGCCTCCAATGCGGTGATCAACAATAACCGAACAACCTACAGTAAAAGTGCCGATGTTTATAGCTGGCAAAGTCTGGCACGCTCGGCAGGCGGCGGTATTTATAGCTATAATGCTTCGGTCAATATCAGTGACGGTACCATTATTACCCAAAACAGTGCCGTTAGAGGCGGTGGTATTTATCAGTACAACGGTACGGTGCTGATTCAGGGAAGCCGGACTGTGATTACAAACAATACGGCTCAACTTGGCGGCGGATGTGCCCAAAGTCCGCTTCCTGGCAATTCTTCCACGGTAATGACACTCAGCGAAGAAGCATCTGTTTACGGCAACCGTTCTACTCTGACAGCATCGGGCAATGATTTCTATTCTGCCTGGGAAGGTACCAATACCTATAAACAGCAGCTCGGCAACAATGCCACCTATACTCCCCGACTCAATCTTATTCCTGCCGCCAATATGCACGTCGGTAAACGCTATAATGTATGGAAAAATGACAATTATCAGGGCAGCAGCCGTACAGGCGGCAATTTGGTATCGGGTCAATTTGTCGTTGCTGAAATTAATATGGGCAATGATATTCAAATTACGGCAGCTCGCTATAATGCTGACTCATACTCTACATTAGACAGTGAATTTGTTGTCAAGCACTTATTTATTAATGGGGTAACGGATGGCACCTCCAATTTTGATAACGGTACTAAACAGTCGGGACAGTTCCTTTCTGATGCGGCACCGTTTGAAAAAACGGCAAAGCAGCTTTTGGAAGAGGGTGATCCCGATGCTTCCCTGACGGATCAGGTCTATTATTTCAATGAGGAAGCTCATCATTATATCCGCTATCAAGGCAGGCTTTATGAACAAAATCAGGCAGTCCAATGGCAGCCTGGCAGCGACTCGAAAAAAGATAATGGCATTGTTCGCAGCTTTGATAAAATCACGTATGTCGTCAGCTATGCTTTTGAGGGTGATCACCAACAGGAGGAATATACCCGTGATTATCATTGTCAGGTCAGAATAAAAGCCGTTCTTCCCTGCAGTATGTCCGAGGCGAATTTTGATACAACAGAATTGCAGAATGCAGGTGTGGTTTCAAGCCTTGATGAACACGGCAATCCTGTGCAAATTATGACAGGTTACTGGAAAAAAACGCTTACACCGGCTCAGATCGCTTCGGGTACACTGTCCGAGAATATCGTGATCAATGTCAAGGGTATGCCTAACGGAGGATTGATCCAACCACAGATCGAAATGTGGTTTGACGGCAATACGACGTCTCCCCATTGCAGCTGCCGTGCCGAAACCATTACAGTTTCGGCGGCACCGAAGTATAACATCACCGTTCTCAGTAATCCGGATCTTGTCCACGTGGGCAATTACGATATGGAAAAAATGGTGGAAGTCGGTGATGAGGAAGCAAAGGAAAACGACAATGTTCTTAATGGTGTAATGTTGGGTTTCGGCGTCACGGTCGAACTTTATAATGACCCAACCATTAAAGGACTGATGGGAGTGGAATTGCCCGATAAAGAACTGGAATTTGATTTGAGTTTTACCGGTAAACTCTATAATTCCTCCCAGCAAGTGGTGGAAAACGCAGCCGACGCACCGGTGATGTGGGCATACAAGGAAAATAACGATACCAATTTCGGTCGAAGTATTGGTTCCGGATTGGATATTGTCAATATGAGCTGGGATGATGAAGATCATATCAACAAGCATTCTCATTATGCTTACGACTGTGCCCCGTTCAATAATGGCGGCGGCGTTCAATCATGTTATGACGGCGGCGGTTGGATCATTACTTCCTCCGATCAGCCATCCGGAGAAAAAGAAACCAAATATCACGTTAAGATCAGCAATTATCAATTCAACACTGACACTGAACCAACCAAAAATTCCGGCAATATGCCAAGTACAATTCTGGCTTCTTCGGCGGTCAAGGCGTTTTCGGCAGGCTATATCCAGATGATACTGCCGTTTAATAAGCTGGACGAAGAACATAAAACATCAGGTTATTACCAAATTTATATGGATGCCGTTGCTTCCAATCTGAAAGTAAAGAGTGTAACAGGACAGATTCCCGATGAAGTGGTTTCTTCCTCCAATCTTGATACTCCGGAAAAGGTGACGGCGGATCTGGACGGTATGAATGAGTACTATCAGCTGGAAAATTCTCATCAGCTGAAAACACTGGGCTATGCGGTCAATGAAAGAAGATATTACGACAACTATACCAATATCGCTCAGGCTTTGAATATTTATCCCAGTGGGAACGGCAATGTCATCAATAAGGATAATATCTTCGATAATGCCAAACTGAACCATATCAACGGTACCGGTTATAACGATAACGGACAAGGAGAAACTCCGCTTAACTCAACGGTCTTTGTCAGAGGTAATGCGTACTTTAACAGTGCTGTTATTGACACAGGTGATGAATCATCGCTTTATTACGCTTTGAATGATCCGTATTACAATACCGAAACTTTTAACATTATTGAATATAATTACCTTACAGCCGTCAACATTCTGCAGAAGATTGATGCAGAGGCATACACTGTGGTTGGTACACAGCCGATCATCGGTGAACCAAGCGGCAAAGAACTCACAGAAAAGCTCAACGGAAATTTTGACATCAAAATCAATGAGTCAGCAACAACGTGGTCAAGTACAGCTACTACCAACTATCAGCTGACGATTTTGTACGGTGCTAAGCCGGATGGCAAAAACTGGATCAAAATTCCCAAAACCGATACCACTGTCACACCCAATATCCATTATGATGACGGCGGAGCGGCGGATATGGATCGATACCGGGAAGAAAATCTTCTTTATTTCCGCACGATCGATGATTTGCACGAATATCTGGGAGATGACGCTAAATGTGTTGCCATACTGTATCAATTCAGGGACTGTGTTATCAGAAGCGATCATTCGGTAACAGCAGCCGCCAAGGTGATCGTGACGGGTGATTTCGAGAAAGTAGGTGATACCTACTGTACTACCAATGATGTCAGAGGATGGATCACCTACCGTCCCTACTACAAGATGTATTATGCTGATCATACACAGGCAGAAAATACCTATCGTTTTGATTGGATACAGATGCAGAAAAATACTGACCAACAAACAACCGACAGCACCAAGGATGATTATGTTCCTCCCGTATACGGTGCGGCACTTCCATCGGGAACGTTCTTTTACACTGACCATCCCGATGTTCCCGAAGAAGTGTGGAAGGCATATACACAGAATGATCGGTTCCCTATTGGTTTGTCGGATTATACCTCAGGATATATCAAGTCACGCTACCGCAACGGCATTAAAGTTGGCGGTACACATAATGGTATGCACCAAGGCAACAGTTTGCTGCTGTATTCTATTGATACCAGCGTTGACTTGAATGTTGAAACCAAAGTATCCGGTACGAATACAGTCAAGGAAAATTATATCATCACTTATGGAGAACGTGAGGTGCAGTACCGTGTGACACCGCATATCAGTATTGCCAGCGGTGCCAGCAAAACCACGCTGACCCGTAACGGTACCCAGAGTGCCGATATTACCATTATGCTGAAAATTCCCGATGGACTTCATTATCAGGACGGCAGTGTTTATATCGATTACAGTTTCAGCGATTATGATGAAGGAGAACTTCAGTGGGAAATCACTTCTGAAACAGATGAAACGGGAACAACTGTGGTTTATCTTCGTACTTTTGTTTCTGATATTGACAAGGTGCTTCCCGAAATCTTTTATGATTGTTTCATCGGTGACGACAAAGACCCAAGTAAGGACATCAAGCAGTCCGGTATTACACTTTTGTCTTCTGCTGAGATCCGTGCCAAGTATTCGGAAACCAACCTGCTTGCGGCAGAAACACATACCGATACCGCATCCATCACCGTACTCAAAGTATCGCAGGAAGGTATATCAAAAACAGCCGGCGATAGAATGACAGAGCTGGGAGAAGATATAAATTACACAGTCACTTACGCCAATAGTCTGAAAGATCCGTCATATCATATCGAGGCTGCTGACGTTCTTCCACATAATTCGGATGGCAGAGGAACCGATTTCAACGGAGGATATAGAGTGAAAGCCGTAACCATTCAATTCACTTCAGAAGACGATTGTACGGAATTTATCGAGCAGGGAGTTCTGGGCTTCGGTAAGGACAACGCACAGTGGAACAAAACACTATCCGAGAATGCCACAGCACTCAATGCTATTATCACGGCAGCTGCCAATGAGCCTGTTACTGCGTCATCTACACGCAGCGGCACCAAATCTGTGGTCTATGACTTCAGTGCCCTTGATGTGATGACGACCGCCTATGCTGATACAGATGAGCCCGTCAGATCCGCTCCTGTACTGTATGTCTATGTACCGCAGGTCAGCGGTGAAAGCAGATTTTTCGTTACGGTAACGCTGACACCTTATCAGAAAGATGAGCCAACAGCGTTAATACAAAGCGGCAGTGATGCAGCAAGAAGCAAAACACAGATCGGTGGGGATGAATACCATAATAATTTCGTTTACCGCAAGATCATCGGTACGAATAAATATTCCGTACCGCTTGTATCCAACAGCGTCAGCACTTCGGTCATCAATCGAAGTGTATCCGGCGTAGTATGGATGGATCAGGATCATAACGGACTTTATAACACCCCCGAATGGGTTGCTTATAATAACAGTCTGGAGGGGGCAGAACCACAGGCGGTGGAATACCCTGTTTCCCATATCACAGTAACGCTGTATAACGCACCTTCGGGTAACGCTGCTCCAACAGCAGCGGTGAATATTCTGGGTGAACCGGTTGCTCCCGTTGAAACAGATGAAAACGGTAAATATGAATTTGAAAATCTTGCACCAGGTGAATATATCGTTGTTTTTAATGATGCAGCCAACCAATATCAATTTGAGTCGCCGGATCCCAATGTTCCTGCTCAGCCGCTTGCTTTTGACAAGCTGAGTGTGACGACTGACATCAACGCTCAGGCAAAGCGAGGCAATCAATGTGTTGCTGTTTATGATGCCTCTGATCCATCTAAGCTGCTCAGCGGCAGACTCTATAATACAACGATCGTTCTTCCTGATAAAACAAAGATCCCGACCCCCCAGTATACAAGCCCTGATTGGAATTTGGGCCTGTATTACGATGACATCACCGTGAAAAAGCAGTGGGACAATATGATCTACGGCATTCCCGATCATACGACCATCGTCTTTGACATTACAGGCAAAGAAAAATCTTCGGAAAAAACAGTATACAATGCCCTTCTTGAAATCAGCAACAACAGCGGTGAAGTAAAGGCAATGTATACCGAGAAGGGTCAGACACCTGTCGAAAAACGTTTGACTTTAACCGAAGATACCGATAAGCATATCGTCAGATGGGATATTGCCGAGGATGACAGAATTTATCTTCCGTCAGAAAACGCCCACGGTGAGATCAACTATCTGTTCAAAGAAACCAAGCTGGAAGCCAACGGTAAAGATGTCAGCGAATTCTATCATATCTTTGAGAAGGATACCGTAGACGCAGTGACACAAAAGCGTATCTGTCAGGTCATTAACAGCCAGATACTCGGCTCTGTCACTATCCTCAAAAGAGATGCTGCAAATGCACCGCTTGAAAATGCCGAATTCAGTATTTATCAGACAGCACAGAAAAAGGATGCGGCAGACTCAACCTTCTACGGGGCAAAGCAAGGTGTCGGTACTGATTATACCGACAGCAATCTCTATTCCGTACAGAGCACACAGCTGTACTATAAGGTTATTCTCGGTGACAAGACGGTTCTTGCAGCACTCGAACATCTTGGAATGTACAATGCCAAGACCAATCTTCTCAGTATAGAATACGGAGAAAATTCCATTGAGGATGTTAAAGTACATAAAGAGTTGTATGAGGGTACCACACGATATTACTATTATACCGTTAATGAAAATCAGTTTACCTATGAACTGATATTCGGCGGTTCAGAAGAATACCATTCCTTGGTCGACCGCGGCATTATTGATGAAAACGATAAGTACCATCATTCTAATGGTTTTGTTTATTCAGTATACCGCCGAAGGGTAGATGGTGAAAGAGAATATTACGTCAAAGTAACAGTGGACCCCAACAACTTTGACAAAACAGCGATTGCAGAGTTTCTCAATCTTCCGCTTTACAGCAGAGAAGGCAGCCCGATCTATTACACAGTCAGAGAAACCTGTGAACCTGATGGTTACATTGCATTAGCAGATTTCAATTTGCTGACGGGGATGGACTTGTATGACGGTACCGTCGATACAGCCGGAAATGCGGTACACGATTTTTGTTTTGAAGTAGAAAACACAAAACAGATGCAGCTTCCTGTCACCGGTGAACACGGTATGGACATCACCATTATGTTTGGTGCTGTGTTGGTAACATTAGGCGGCACCTATTTGTTATGGTTTGTACTGTATAAAAGAAAGAAAAAGGGGGGTTGTGTCATTTGAAATGTCCCCCGACCGATTTCCCTGAATAGTGTTTCGTTGGGGTGATGACAGTTCGCCCTGTGAAATGCAGAAAAAAGAAAAATCACTTGATACAAAATCACGCACTGCCGCAGATGACGCTTTGCGGCAGTGTTGAGAAAGAAGGATGTTATTTTATGAAAAACGCAACCAAAAAAATAATGATTTCTGTACTGGCAGCTGCCGTTCTTGCCGCTGCTCCCATCGCAAACTTTGCTCCCGTATCACTTGTTGCCGATGCCGCAACTTATACCGTTCCGTCAGGACTCAAAGCGGTGACGGAAAAGGGTAAGCTGGAAGTGACTGTTCCTGAAAAGGTATCGACCGACTATAACGTAAAAGCATACGAAATGCTTCAGCTTGTTATTCCGGAGGATACTGTATGGACAGCAGGTACGGCGATGACCAATAATGCCGATTCCAAGAATATGTACATTGTTACCAATGAATTTGCTCCATTTTTTGCGGCAGCCAAAACAGCCTATACGACAGACGGCAGTACGCTTCCGACGACCGATACGCTTTATCTTACCTATAATTTCACAGACAAACAGCTCGTACTTTCCGCTGACAAGCCGTCAGGTACTGAGAATGAGGATTATATTGTTATTAATAATAAAGCTCACAGTGCCGCAGACCGTGGCAGACTGGAAAAAACTTACTTTGAAGCGGATCTCGTATCGAGAATTGTCAGCAGTGCTGCTGATGCTTCCGAAACTACAGCCGGTGCCGCAAGACTTTTTTCCGACTGGGCAAGCAGATATATTACCGAGAAGCCACTGACAGCCGATGCTACCGCCAGCAAAGTGACTTCCAGTTCTCCCGAAAAGACTGTTTTTCAGTTTACCGATCTGATTTATGGTTACTATGTAGTGGTATCCAGTGACAGTACCAACAACAGTGATCAGTCCGTGCTCAATCAAAGTATCCTCAATGTTCCTATGGCAACTGGTGTGACACTCAAAGCAACACCGATTACGATTGATAAGAGCGTAGAAAACTTTATTGATGCCAACAGCAAAAACAACGGTTCGCCAGATGCCAATGCCAATACTGCCAGACTTGATGTTGATACCGAAGGCGGCACCGATTATGACAAGATCACAGCTAATGTCGGTGATATTTTGAAGTATACCGTTCGCTCCCATATTCCGTCACTGACAGGCTATGACCTTGTGAAAGCAGCATCAGAAAGTAAACTTCTCGGTATAGTTGATGACGATATATTGACAGAAGTTAATTTTGCTTCACAAATTACAAACAAATATATCTATACCTTCCGTGATACGATGAAAATGCAGGATTTCATTCCTGTTAATATAACCGATGTCGCTAAATACGGAAAAGCAGTCGATGGTTTGAAAATGGAAGTGTATGATGCAAAGGGAACATCTGTTGAAAAAACCTATATTGTCAAGGAATTCGGTGAAGGCAAGTATTATATCGTGCCCGAAACTTCTTCGAAGGTGGAGGATGCCATCGGCAGACTCTGGGAAACCGATTACAATGCCACCGATAAGAAAAATTTCTTTGCCGTTAACTTTGATCTTGCTGCTGTCAAGGCAAATGAAATCGATGGACGCAATGTTGTTTTTACCTATTATGCAGAACTGAAAGGGGAAACAGGCAATAGTAATGCCGATAATACCGCTCAGTTCACTTACAGTAATGACCCGTTCAGTGCATCCTCTAACGATACAATTACTGACAATAACAATGTTTATACTTATGACCTCAAGATCGACAAAATTTTCAGCGATGGTGCGACAACCGATTTGTACGATAAGGTAACATTCAAGCTGTTTTCCGATGCAGATAAAACCAAGTCTATTCAATTCACCGGCAGCAACGGTCAATTTGTCAGAGCAGACAGCGACGATACCGCAGCAACAGATAGGCTTTCTTTGAACAGCACTGACGGCAAGCTGCAGCTGCACGGTCTGGGTGAAGGCACCTATTATTTGGTAGAACAGGAAAATGCTGATCTTACTGCCAAGGGTTACAATGTGATTAATCCTATCACCGTTGTGATCACCGCAAAAGATGGCAGCAACATTCTTGACCAAGACAACTTTGACCTGTTTCAAGATGCTTCTGTCAAATCTTCCGCTTCTCTTGATGGAGTGGCAATGACCATTACCAAGCTTGACAACAACAATGAATACGGCATTGAATTTAACGTACTCAACCAAAAAGGCTTTACTCTGCCGCTGACCGGTGAATTCGGCAACTGGATGCTTGCAATCGCAGGTATTGTGCTGGTAGCAGTAGGCGGTACGGTTATCGTATTGGCTAACCGAAAGAAGAAGGACACAGCAGCTTCCTATGAAGAATAAGCTGATTACGGTATTTGCCGTATTGATTGTTGTGGCAGGAGCTGTCATATTGCTGTATCCCGTGGTCAGCAATATACAGTTCCGCAACAGTCAGCTGGAATTGGCAGAATATTATGAAAATCAGGTGCAGGAGTTGACCGAAGAGGAAATCGACACGATGTGGGATGAATGTCGTGAATATAACCAAAGGCTGCTTGACAGTAAAGTGCAGCTCACTGACCCCTTTGATACCAAAGCACTGGATATGGAGGAGCATCCCTATATTGATCTTTTGAACCGCAACGGTGATGGTGCGATGGGGTCTATCGAGATACCTGCCATTAGCTGCCGTCTGGTAGTGTATCATTATACAGACACAGACGTACTCGCCAAGGGCGTAGGGCATCTACAGGGCACCAGTCTGCCTGTGGGCGGTCAGGGAACGCATTCGGTATTGTCGGGTCATACGGGCACTGCCGATAAAGAATTATTTACAAACCTTGACCGACTCAGTGAAGGTGATGTATTCTATATGCACGTGTTGGGGAAGGTATTGGCATATCAAATCGACAGCAAAAGCGTAGTGCTTCCCAACGAAACCGAAGGACTGTATATTGATCGTGAAAAGGATCTTGTTACATTAGTTACCTGTACACCTTATGGCGTGAACAGTCATCGTTTGCTGGTCAGAGGTACACGAATTTCATATGATGAGGCTAAAAAAATCGAGCAGAGCAGAGGCGTTGTTTCGGGCAAAACATGGGAAAGACAGTATTTTTACGCTGTTTTGGCGGGTGCGGCACTGGCAGCAGTCATTGTTGCGGTGATTGTCTTTGTATATCGAAGAAGGATGTCACGCAAAACCAATCACACCTGTTCTGATACCCTTGAAAAGGAATAATTTACTATGAAAAAAATAATCAATGTCATAGCCGTTATTATGCTGGCAGCAGGATTTGTCATTCTGGTCAAGCCGTATGTATCGGATTATTTTATTGCAAGGGAAAATGCCCGTATCATTAACGAATTTCGTCAAAAAATTCACTCTGTACAGGAAGTATCTGACAGCTCGGAAACATATCGTTCCGGTGATAGATCTTCCGTTTCTGAAAACTCTGTTTCCGAAAATTCCGATTATCTGTATCATACCTCCGATGATACACAGTTCCCCGAAGCCGACCGCTATGGGGGACTGTATCGTCAAATGAGAGAATATAACAAGCAGATATACGCAGACCGACAGACCGAACTGCGGGATGCTTTCAGTTATACAACCAATCATTTTGATTTTGGTGCTTACGGTATCACAGACGAAATCGCAGGATATATCAGTATAGAACGGCTTCATTTGCAGCTTCCGCTGTATATCGGCTCAAGCCTTGACAATATGGGCAGGGGAGCCACGATTATGAATCAAACCAGTATGCCTGTCGGCGGCAGAAATACCAACTGTGTGATCGCTGCTCATCGCAGCAGAGGTTTTTTTGAAGAAATCGAGGAAATACAGACGGGCGATATTATAAAAATTAATAATTTGTGGGAAGAACTGGAATACAAAGTGGTGAAGACCATCGTGATTGATCCGTATGATGTCGATAAAATCAAAATCGTACCTGATCAGGATATGGTGACGCTTTTGACCTGTCATCCCTATTTGGTCAATGATCATCGGTATATTGTCTACTGCACAAGGGTACAAACGGTACAGGAGACAGTCGTTCCCACAGAATCAAAGGATCAGGAGGCATCGCAGTCAACATCCTCTGCATTGCCGTCCTGCGAAAGCAGCAATAACAGCGATGTATCGGACGGTCAAACACAAGATTTCATACAGGAAGAACTGAAAGCGGATGATCTGCCCGACGGCACTCCTTATACCTCATCCTCACAGGTTATTGAAGCGGAACATATGATCCGTATGGGCGGTATCGCATTGACTTTTGCCTTTCTGCTGTTTTATCTGTTTGCTTTTCTTAGAAACATCACGGCTGGACAACGAAAGGCAAAGTCAGACTCTTAGTGCTTCGCAGTGTGTTTTATGCTTTATTATTGTATCTGCCTCCGCAGGTCCGGTGTTCAGTTCGGGTTGCGGGGGCAGACTATTAATGTGGAAAAATGTGATGTGGCATTGGTCATTGGGAACATAAGAATGCAAAAATTGATAAAATAAAGCTTGACAAAGTGATGGGGATTGTGTTAAAATAACAAATTGTAGGAAATTGACAAAAAATTAAAAATGCCATAGTAAATGTAGATAATATACGGTTTGGCATTGGGAAAAATTATGGCAATTTCCCGAATAATGCTGTTTCTCGGACGCCATACTGATGAGTGTGGGTTCGATAAACATAAATTTTCATTTTTATGCAAGGAGGTGCAAAGAATTGCCAACATTTAACCAGTTAGTTCGTAAGGGTAGAGAGGTTTCCGAAAAGAAAGCTAAGGCTCCTGCACTGCTTAAAGGCTGGAACTCTAAAAAACGCAGAGCTATCGACCAGAACTCACCGCAAAAGAGAGGCGTTTGCACAGCAGTTAAGACCGCTACTCCGAAAAAGCCGAACTCCGCTATCAGAAAGATCGCCAGAGTAAGACTTTCCAACGGAATTGAGGTTACATCCTATATCCCCGGTGTAGGTCATAATCTTCAGGAACACAGCGTTGTTCTTATTCGCGGCGGACGTGTTAAGGACCTCCCTGGTGTTCGTTACCATATTATCCGTGGTACATTGGATGCACAGGGTGTTGCAAAGCGTATGCAGGCTCGTTCCAAGTACGGTGCAAAGCGTCCTAAGGCAGGCAAAAAGTAATCCGAAGCTTACTGCTGAAAATTCGGAAAATCATTCTAAAGGATTTACGTTTTAATTGATGACGCAATACAGAGATGTATTTTTATATAGATAAAATATGCCTCTCTGTGTGCTGACGGAAGCAAAGTCCTTTCGAGTACCTATGAAATCACTACTGTGAAGGAGGGAAGTAAAGTGCCAAGAAGAGGTAATGTTGCAAAACGTGACGTTTTGCCGGATCCGGTTTACAATTCAAAGCTCGT
>CADCOE010000024.1 GCA_902802985.1 uncultured Ruminococcus sp. | reverse complement strand
GGTAGAAGAACTTGATTTCTTATAGTAAGCTGCATATTGATACGGACTGGTACCGCCTGTTGCTTTACCTGTGATTGTCAAAGCAGTACCCAGCGTAATAGATGTTGCACTGATCGTAGAAGTATTTTTCAATACGGACGATGATACCTTGACAGTAAAGTCTTTGTTCACTACTTTATCTGTCTTGTCCTTTACCTTTACTCTGACAGTATAATTGGTGGCTGCAGACGGGGTAACCTTAACAGTAGCTGTTGTATCATAATCTCTTACTTTCGTCCAGGTAGAAGAGCTGGATTTCTTGTAATAAACAGCATACTGATACGGACTGGTACCACCTGTTGCCTTACCTGTAACAGTCACCGAACTGCCAAGGGTGATCGATGTAGCACTGATTGTAGAGGTATTTTTCAGGTCGTCTCCTTTTCCGACAACAGTAATGGTTGCTGTCGCTGTCTTACCATTATTGGATTTTGCTGTTATCGTAGCTGTACCTTCTGCAACACCTGTTACAACACCTGAGTTTGATACTGTTGCTACGGAAGTATTACTGGAAGTCCATGTTACCGTTTTATAGGTTGCATTTGCAGGGGCTACTGCTGCTGTAAGAGTAGTTGTTTCGTCTACCTTCAAACTAGCACTGGTCGGGCTGACTGTTACCGATGTTACTTCAATAATACTAATCTCTTCAATGATCTTTGAAAAACCGGAACTTGTGTACAGACCGTGGTCTTTGAACTCAAAACCTCCTTGGTTTTGTCCTGGTGCCTGATTGCTGCCATCATTAAATACAATCTGGTAGTTGGAGTTACCATTAGGAATTTCAAGCGTGTAAACGCCTGTGGCTGAATCAAGTGTCATTGCAGTACCGGGCCAATCAGCGTCGATTTTACTATTAGTAGTTTTATCAAACAAATAAGCATTGACTGTGTTGCCCCAACCGGAAGGCTTTTCAAAATAAATACCTTTTGTAATTTTCGGATATTGTTTTCCTGTTACTGTTACGCTTGCTGTTGCAGTCAAACCATTAGATGTTTTGGCTGTGATGGTAGCAGTACCGGCTGATACACCTGTCACCTTACCGCTGCTTACCGTTGCAACCGATGCATTGTCGGTTTCCCACGTTACTGTCTTATTGGTCGCATTGGCAGGAAGAACAGTTGCTGAAAGAGTTGCCGATCCTCCTTCTGATACTGTTAAGGAAGTTTGATCGAGCTTAATGCCTGTCGGATTAATAATATCCGGGTTATCTTTTACAGTAATAGTACAGGTGGCTGTTTTTCCGCTCTTTGTGGTAGCGGTAATAGTCGCAGAACCTTTCGATACACCTGTAACCACACCGCCGCTTACACTTGCAACAGAAGGATTACTGGATGTCCAAGTGACTGTTTTGTATGTGGCATTAGCAGGGGTAACAGTTGCTGTCAAAGTAGTGGTTTCACCCTGAAGTACTGTTTCAGACTTACTGTTGAGAGTGACTCCTGTGTCTTCAATAATATCTATCGGAACCGGTCCGATGAGTTCTGCTGCACCACCGTCTGTCAGATATTTACCATTGGTAATGACACGACCGGGAGCTTTTGTTTTAGAGGTACTGAGAACATAGCATTTCAGGTTACCTTTACCGCTGACGGATATGCTCAAAGTACCGCCGCTTACAGTCTTGCTGTCACCTGTAACAGCATCTACATATGTACCATCCGGGATACCTGTAAAGGTAGCCCCGCCGGAAATAGATACACAAACAAAGCTGTCTACCGAACCATTAGTATATCTTCTCTTAAATGCGAGGTCGCCCGATACACCTTCTGTCGAATATTGACCTTTACGTAAAGCGGGGATTGCTTGACGAAGTCTGTTAAGACGCATAATGTGCTGTGCAAGAGGATAGTTCAATGTTTCACCTACGGCACCGCTTACATTACCGAATACGGTAAAATCTTTCGCTGTGATAGTACCTTCGATATTTTTACCATAATAAGCACGGCCTGACTCTTCCAATGACAGTTTCGTACCTTTATCAATAAGACATCCCTTTTTGAACTCAATTTCTGAACCATAGTAAATACAAGGAATACCACGCCATGTGAACATAAGGTCAAGATTTTCTGCCCACGTAGACTGATCTCCTGTGAAGCGTTGATCTTCAGGTGCTTGGTCGGGAGCATAGTCATGAGAGTCAACGTAGGTTACATTCCACGTAGCATCATTGTAAAGATTGTCTCCACCTCTTACGCCGAATGCCGATCTTGCATTCTCAAAATTCCAGTGCATCGGAAAATCAATAACATTCAAACCTGAAGCCTTACTGTAATCAGGAGTATGATACTCATTTCCCTTGAGAAATGCATTATCACTTGTCGGCTGTGCTTCGCAGCTTAAATTGTCATTATAGTTATCCTCTGTAGATTTAAGGTTAATGCTGTAGTCTGTATCGCTCCATGCATAATCCTTGGTTTCCTTCCATGTATAGAACGGTGCAGAAAGAGGAGGTGTGCCTCTGTACCATACTTGACGGTCACGGGTACAAACCTCACCGAACATATAAAAATCTTTTCCTTTTGCTTTTGCTGTATCAATAAAAGCCTGATTAAATACTTTGTTAAATGTGAGACGGCTGATATGCTTTACCGTATCAATACGGAATGCGTCAACACCCATATTGATGTAATTGGTATAGCACTTTACCAGATAATTATAAACAACCGGATTTTCTGTGTTAAGGTCAACACAGTCATCTGCAATCTGCGCTGTCTGACAAGTGTAGTCATCCCAGTTCATTGATTTTTCATGGTGATAGATATTGGCGCTATCCTTACTCTCATCTTTCATCGCAGCGATACGGGCATTATACTGTTCCTGCGGAAGCAGAGAGTCATAATTATCCGGAAGTCCCGATCCGTCCAATTTCACCAAGCAAGCAGATGTATTAAGATCCCCTTCCTTTTTGAACATAGGTTTCAGGTTTACTTCACCAAAATTACATGTATGATTGATGACGACGTCCTGAATAATTTTCATATCTTTTGCGTGAACTGCATCAATAAGATCCTGGTATGTACAGTCTGTGGATTCGTATCTCGGATCAACCCTACTATGATTGATTGCGTGATAACCGTGATAGTCATAACCGCTACCGTTTTCAACAACAGGTGTGACCCAAATAGCCGTAAATCCAAGTGCCTTAATATAATCCAGTTTTTCTATAACACCCTTAAAGTCACCCCGCCATTCAGGGTCACCCGGATTAAGCTTTTCTCCACCGTCCCAACACCATGTGTTGTTGGAGGAATCGCCGTCATAAAACCTTGTGGTAATCATAAAATAAATTGATTCATCACGGAAATCGGTTCGAGTGCTTGCAAAAATGACGCCGCGATCTTCATCTGACAAAACAGAAGAACTATCTGATACTGCTGCCAAGACCGAACCATCAATGCAAGTCGCCATCATAACAGTTGTGAGCAAAATTGACGCTGAACGTTTTATCATTTTTTTCAGCTTGGATAATCCACTCATTTAGTTAATCAATCCTTTCAAAATAATAATCTTATTGTCCGTTCCCCCGACAGAATATCGTCCCTTCGGGGCTTTCAATGAGAACCATTAATATGGTTGACTGCAGAATTTTACTTTCACACCTCCGTTTCCCTTTGTTTTACCGAAAAATGTGCAATGTTTGCTGGATCGACATATTACATTTTTGCAGACTGTCGGCATATTAAAGTTTTCATCATCTTCATTTTATTACAATCATTTTATTTTGTAAAGTTGGCAATTTGTTAATATTTAATTCATATTTTTATACATTTTATTTTTAATTAGTTTTTTTGTAAAAACTTCTTTTTCTATTATTAGAAGAACAAACAAATTATTTTTTATTTTTATTCAATATACCCAATTCATTTTCTTAATTATTGTAACAAAATCCAATTTTTTTAACAATTTTGATTTTTATCTTGCTCTTTGATTGATCCAAAAACACTCGCTTTTATACATTGCACATAAGTACTCCTGTATATTTAATATTTTTATATAAATATACAGGAGTATTATTGTGATTATTTTTATTCTGTTTTTGGAAACAAAATACTGACCCCGTTAACTTCTACTCCTTCTTCTGCACGGATCATAATATATTTGATTCCGTCAATCATTTTTGTTTCCAGCATATAACTTTTTTCAGGGTTAACTTTGATGGTAACATCCGGCGTTTTGACTTCAAATTGTTTGGGATCAATAATATTTTGCGGTCTGATCTCTGCTTGTTCTCCGAAGCTCACATCATATTTTTCATCAAACAATTTCATATCATTTTCCGTGGCCCCACACGATTCCAGTACCCTTTTTACATCTTTTTTGCCCAGAATCAAAGGTTCGGGACGTTTGCTGTTTTTATGTTCCTCTATCATCTCTGATAAATTATCGTGTACTGCCTGAACAAATTCATAACTTCTTTCTTCCTCCGCCGTCTCGGCAAGCAAACTGCGGAAAGTCTCCTTTTGTTCTGTAGCAGGCATCGGTATTTTTGTATTGAATATTGCTTCAGCTGTTTCTTCGTGATTTTCCGATGCACTCCTCGTATAATACAGTGCATTATAAATATTGGTGCTTCTATCATCAAATGCCGGAAACATAAAACCTATCTCGGGAGCGTTGACCGCCATATCTGCTCCAATATTTCTGAAAGAATTATCCAGTGCAAAAAAACCCAGTCCGGCTCTGGTGAGTTTTACGGGACATATGCTGCAAAGAAAATAAGTGAACACTTCTTCTGATGCATCGTCGAGTATCTCATCATTCTTGGTTCTTGTCGGAATATCATACACATCACACGCAAGCAATATTAAATAGTTATCATCTGTTATATAAGACTGTATGATTTTTTCATATAAATTATGAACGGCTTCATCGTCAGTCAGTTCCGTTTCTCTCAGTTTCATTAACAGCTTGTGTTCTTCACTGTCACTTACCTGTTGCGTAGAAAATGTTATATCATTCAGATTTTTTCCTAATGCCCCTGAAAGCGTTTTCTTCAGCAACTTAAACAACATTTCGCTTTCTTCCAATGACAACATACTGACAGACTGTGTAAACTCAGACATAATTTCCTTTTTTTCGCTGACGTAACACCCTCTGATTTTTGCAATGTTATTTTTGTCGGGTTTAAACCTGCGGCGAATTTCCGCCACTTCTTTTTCTATCATACTTATACCTCTTTCCTTTGCAGAAATCTATCCGTAGACATTATAACAGATTGAGCCAAAAACAACAAATGTTTTTGAAATATTTGTTTGTATAGTTGCAACTGCTACCGGAAAATGTTATGATGTACTTACATCGAACAGAGGAGCTTGAACAATGAAACTTTTAACAACATACGATAAAGAAAATAACACTATCTTTCAGAATTTCGGGAACACAAAATATTTTAAAGTATATGGAATAGAAAACGGTCAGGTTCAATACTCTGAAATAGTAGGTACAATGGGAAAAAAAGAAAATGAACTGATGGATATTCTGCTCTTTTTGGAAACAGATGTACTCATTTGCGGAAACATTGGGGAACACTTCGTAAAGGACTTGATCAATGAAGGTATTATACTTTACAGTAATTACTGCGGTAATACTGATATTGCTGTGGAACAATTTCTGAAAGGGGAACTTTTATCTGATAATTAAATGCTTGTCAATTCAGTTCTCATAAAATGATAAAAGCTGTTTGCTATTTCTTGACATTTGGACTCATAATGTGATATGATAGTTTCTGTACGAAGTAATGTTTTTATTTTAGGAGGAAATTTTTATGAAAATTTCAAAACCCATTGTATTAGTATTATCATCGGCAATGATACTTTCCGCAATAAGTCTTTCAGGTTGTCAGGCAGCTTCTAAAAAAATATCCTGCAAAGATTTGTTTACACCGGAATTTTCCGGTTTGAGCGGTGCTGCTTACATAAATGACTATTCCTCTGTTACCTATGATAACAAACTTAAAATGGAAAAACTGCTTATTGGCGATGTGGATACCGCTAAACTCAATTCTTCTCAGTCAGAACAGTATTATGATGCCGTTTATAAAGTGGATAAGTTCGTTGAATCTATCAGCTTTACTATTGAAGATACCAGCAAATCCGGTAAATATGAAAACGGTGACCAAATCAAGGTTCAAGCTAAATATAACCAAAATTACGCTAAACTGATGAATCTCGATATAAAGGATACTACTTTCGTTTACAAAATAAGCGGTATTAATGAAGGTACCAAGATCAATCCTTTTGAAAATCTTAAGGTGAGCTATGAAGGTTCTTCTCCCGATGGAAGAGTGAAAATCGACAGCAGTGAATGTCCTGATTTTGTCAAAAATCATATGTCATTCTATTCTTCTGAAAGCAGCAGATTAAAAAATGGTCAGAAAATCACTATTACAGCCAGTTACTCCACCTCCAGAGCCAATAATGAAGAAGTGATCATCACCAAAGAAGAACAGGAATACACCGTCAGCGGTCTTAATGAGTATCCCACCTCTCTGGACGGTCTTGCTCTTTCTGATGTAAATAATAAATTGGAACAGCATGCAAAAGCAGATATTAGTGATGACTATAAAAATGGTGACTCTGTTTATGGAGATGGTTACTCTATTGATATTACCTCTCAAAACGTTAAGGTTGCACGCAAGCTCTTTGTTAATAAAAAGCTTGTCAGTGATTACTCTACTCCCTCCAACTCTTATGTTTTTATCTATGAAGTGACATTCAGCGGTAAAGTACGATATGACGGCTCAAAGTATAAAAAAGGACAAGAGGCAAAAATAACAAAGTATTATTATAACCAGGTTCCCAATATTTTAGTTACTTCCGATAAAAAAGTTGTATTTAGCGAAGATGATATTTACGGTAGTATGACAAATTATACTTTGGATGAAATAACAGAAAGGACCCGTTCCGACGACAGTTACACTGTCACCGAAGTAAAATAATGACAATATACTAAAAATCAACTGCTCCTGGCATATTGCTCGGGGCAGTTGATTTTTAGTATTGATGATTAAAAACTAAACGGCAGTATCTTGAGGATGGCAGCAAACTTTTGATGGCTGCCATCCATATCAATTCATTTATTTTCTGACGGAAATTCCCTTGCTGTCAAGGTAATTTTTCAGTTCTCCTATTGAAATTTCTCCAAAATGAAACAGCGATGCTGCCAAAACCGCATCTGCACTGCCTTGTGTAAACGCATCATAAAAATGTTCCAACTTTCCGGCACCTCCCGAGGCGATCACAGGAATACCGACATTTTCGGAGACTGCTTTTGTCAATTCCAAATCATATCCGTTCTTGACACCATCACAATCCATACTCGTCAGAAGAATTTCTCCTGCGCCCCTTTTTTCTGCCTCTATCGCCCATTTTACAACGTCTTTTTCGACATTAACTCTGCCGCCGTTAATGTATACATCCCATCCGCTGTGATCGGTGCGTCTTTTGGCATCGATCGCAGTTACCACACATTGGCTGCCAAATTTATAGGCAGCTTCATTAATAATTTCGGGTCTATGTACGGCGGCAGAGTTAACGGATACTTTATCGGCTCCCGCTCTCAAAATTGCTGTAAAATCATCAACTGTTCTAATTCCCCCACCTACCGTAAAAGGAATGAATACACTGTCGGCTACTGCTCTTACAATGTCAACAATAATATTTCTCGCATCACTGGACGCTGTAATATCAAGCAAAACCAGCTCATCAGCTCCCTCTTTGTCATAAAGCTTAGCACATTCAACCGGATCGCCTGCATCTCTCAGATTAACAAAACTCGTTCCTTTCACTACTCTGCCGTCTTTAACATCAAGGCACGGAATAATTCTTTTCGCATACATTAATTTTTACCTCCTGTTATTTCGACAAAATTATTTAATACCTGAAGTCCCACTTTTCCGCTTTTTTCAGGATGGAACTGCGTCGCAAATATATTTCCGCTGCTGACGGAGGCATCTATCGTGACACCATAGTTTGTTCTTGCCGAAACAATGTTTTCATCCGCTGCTTTAAGATAATAGGAATGAACAAAATAAAAATAAGATTGATCCTCTATTCCTTTATAAATTCCATCTGTTTGACAAATATTAAGAGAGTTCCAACCCATATGTGGAATTTTCAAGGTTCCGTCAGCATTCGGTATTTTAGTGATGGTACCTTCCAACAATCCCAGTCCTTTGACACCGGGGCTTTCTTCGCTGCCGCTGAACAAGAGCTGCAAACCAAGACATATCCCCAAAAAGGGTTTTTCTGTGCTTATGTACTCTTTCACTGCATCGGAAATACCAGAATTATTCATACATTCCATTGCATCTGCAAAGGAACCTACACCGGGAAGAATTGCTCCGTCCGCTTTCATCAGTTCCTTTTTTTGATCGGTAATGATACAGTCACAGCCGATATATTTTAATGCCTTTACAACACTTTGCAGATTTCCTGCACCGTAATCAATTACAGCTATCATTTTTACAGCACCCTTCTTTGAATATTATATTTAAAAACGTCCCATTCTATTTTAGCATAAATTATTCCGATAGGCAACAAAAAGCTTGCTATAAACGATAGGTAACAATTATTGCTCACATTCTTTTATCGGAATAAGCCCCCCTATATCATAAAGTTCATCCTTCCCCAATGATAATAAATATATTCCATAATTAGCCGCAAATGCTTTGATATTGGCATAGTCCGGATGTAATTTGATATTACCGCTGAACGCAAGAATATGTTTTGAAAACTTTCCGCAAGTGCCTCCGATAAATCCGTAAGGATAGTTCTGTAAACCAATATTTCCAACAGAAATTTTAAGTACATCAATTTGGTTTTTCAAACATACTTTGTAGATAGACTCATCAGCAGTAATCAAAGCATTTTCGTCAATTACTGCTGATGAACATTTTGTATACGCCTGATTGGTGTGAAGTATTTGTATTTCATTTTGCTGTATATAATCTATGATGGTTTGATCCATTTTTTTAGTGTTACCTATTAATCTCTTTCCCATCATACAAACATTAAGCCAAGGATTTTTTGCTGTTACCGTATTTTTCGTTTTGATGAGATGACTGTGTATTTGTAATAACGCATTTTCTGTGTTGATATTCATATTATTGGCAATCACTATTTTTTCTTTTCCGAGATGGCATACACTCATATCAGCGTGGTAGGATTCGGAACCTGCTACTGAAGGAAGAAATCCTGAAACGATTATGGATAATCCCAGACGACGCACTTCATTCAAAATATCGATCTTTTTATCGGACATAATAATATGAGTCACTTTATTTTGAGGGAAATTCGCACTTTCCAGAAAACAATTCATCTATTTTTCACTTCTTTATCATCATTAATCAAATGGCTCTTAGCGCTTCAACAGGATCTAATTTTGACGCCTTGACAGCGGGATAAATACCGAATACTATCCCTACAACCACCGAAAACATCAATACTGCAATGATTATATCAATTCTTATCGTAAGCGTCAATCCCAAAATCAAAGCACCGATCCACGAAATGATCATACCAAACAATATCCCTGATATTCCTCCTATCAGCGTAATAACAGCCGATTCCGTTACAAATTCTGCAGCAATACAAACACCGGAGGCCCCCAGTGCTTTTTTGATCCCTATTTCTTTCTTTCTCTCTGTCACAGATACAAGCATTACATTCATTATGCTCAGTCCTGATACGATCAAGGAAATAATGCCTACGGAAGTGATCACCAGGGTAAATATATTGATAATATTCCCTATTCCTTCTTTTTGTTTCGCCATATTATTAAAAGAATATATATCTGTCATATTAGCGTTTCTTTCCATTACTTTTACGATGTTTTCCCCTGCTGTTTCATTATCATAGTGCTGATTGATCTTGACCGCAATCTGAGTGAAATTATTGCTGTTCAAATTTTGCTGCATTGTCGTATAAGGAATATAAACAAATTCCGGTATATATGATCCCATAATATTTTGCAGTAATCCGCCTCCCGTTTTCAAGACCCCTACAATTTGGTAGGGCATACTTCTGCCACCGCTGTTGATCATAATTTTTTTACCCACAACATTTTCCGTACCATAATATTTTTGTGCAAAACTCTTATCAACCATACAGCATTTGGAACCGGATGAAATATCTCCTGAGTTAAAAAAACGACCGCTCATCAATCCCAATGATATGACATCCTTGGCTGATTTATCAATTCCCCATAAATAAACTGCTTTTTTCTTATCACGAATATAAGCATCCGTCGATTCAAAAATAACCGGCATTGCTGAATCAACATATGAAATAGATTGGATTATTTTAAGTTCATTTTCTGATAATGATGCTGATTGATTTTTTAACGAAACTGTGATACCACCCATTCCCAAGCCATCTACTTCATTGGTAAAAGCTTCACTTCCCATTCTGCTGACATTATTAATAATAATAACAGAAGCTACACCAATCGCAATTCCTATTAATGTTAAAGCAGTTCTGCCCTTTTTTCTCAAAAGTATTTTTAATGAATTAATAATGAAATCTGTCATACTGCTATTCTCCGATTATTTTTATTTTTTGACCGTGGTATACATCATCACAATTTTTAATCACCATATCATTTTCAGATAAACCGGAAATGATCTCTGTACCGTTTTTATACTCCTTGCCGGTTTTGAGATAAACTTTTTTGGCAAAATTGTTTTTCACTTTGAACACATAGTCCCCGTTGTCATCTGAACGAATATATTCATATGGTATTACAAGAACATTCTCATCTGTGGAAGTAATAACAGAACAATCGGCACTATATCCTATACGTATTTTTTCTGTCTTTTGCTCGTTCAGCTTCACTGTCACACAAATGGTTGTTTCTTTCCCTGTTAATCCGTTTGTTTGTGAAGCTTCATCCGCTATCTTCACAACCGTCCCTTGAAAAGTTTTTTGGGGAATAGCAGTAAAATTGATTTCGACCCTTTGACCTGTTGTAATCTGATCAATATAGGTTTCATTGATATTGATTGGAATCTCCAGAGAGGAAGGATCGGATATTTTCATAACCTCTGCATTTTTGGTGACGACATCATCATTGCTATAGGACAGATCGGATATTGTTCCGGAATATTCGGAGTAAACTTGTTGAATTTCCGCATTATTTTTCACTTCGTTGATCAGTTGTTCTTTCAAGGAAGAATTTTTTAACGCAGTGAATGCACTCTGTATATCGTAATATCCTGTTAACATTTGTTCCATATCTTTATTGAGATGATAATAAGAAAACAATAAATCTCCCTTTTTTACTTTATTTTTGTTTTTCACGTTGATTTCTTTAATGATACCGTACCCCTTGGTTTTGACAGATTGTTTTTCTGAATATTGCAGTTTGCCGTTGGCTGTTACCGTATTGTTCACATTTTCCGGAGATAAAGCAAATACTTTTACCTCTGCGGTATCGTTTTTGATAACATAACCTGACATTAAAACCGCTGTTGTCAATATTAATGTTGCTAAAATCAAGCATATATATTTTTTCATATTGTTTGCTCATCTCCCTGCATTAGTATTTGAAATAAACTATTAAATTATAATAATATATTCCTATTTGTTACAAAGGTAATTTTTATCAACACGTTTTTGGTGCGGCTAAAAATACATACATTATAATAGTACTTTATATTATCTTCTTCGTTTTATTCATTCTGTCGCCCTTCTACGAAAACACAAAAATGCATTTTTTAAGTATAAATTTCGTAAATAAGATAACAATAACTTACGTAATCTATTTTGAAGGAGAGTAGTATTGATGAAAAAACTTGCTGTGGCAGCTTGTATTGCTGTACTTATGTGCGGATGTATGGCTGCCTGTAAAATGAATACCGGTAATGCTCCGGAAAATAACGGTACTGTTACCAATTCAACAGTTGAAAACAGAACTATCAAAACCAGACGCCCCAACAACGGCGAAATTACAGATGGTAACGGTATTATTGGCGATGCCGATGATAATGTAGTTGATGGTAATAATAAAGATGACAATAAAAAAGATGATAACTTTATTACCAATACCACCAGTAATGCGGGCAATATCGTTTCCAATACAGTAAGCAATGTCGGAGATACCGTTTCTAATACAGTAAGCAATGCTCTTGATATTGTTTCCAATACGGTAGACAAAACCGGTAAACAGGTTTCTGAAACTGTTAGTGATGTCAGACAATAAACAATGTATTACGCCATCATTTTATTCTTGACCGTGAGCAATCACGGTCATTTGTTTTGGCATTATTTAAAAAGACACAGCATATAATATACAAGATTATACGGAAAGTACGGTGATTATATGCTCGTTTCTTTGGAAATTCAAAAAATATACTGCAAAACCTTACAGCAAAAAATCAAGTCTTTTTTTCGCCCTTATAAGATCATTAAAAAAATTACTTCAGACGGTGATATTTCTGTGCTTAATATCTGTTATCAGCAATTTCACGGAAATATCAAATTCAAAAAGATTTATGACCATACTATAGGCGAGTCAAAAACAATTTTATGCAGTGATGATATTTCTTTGAAAGGAACACCATTTACCCGATTTAACAGGAACGAATATAACATTAAAATGATGGAAAATTTTATTTGCAATGTTTTGGAAAATTGTTCTGAACAATGTGATAATCTGAAAATTTCCTTTTACGATCCGAACGCAGAATATCCGCTTTTCGTTGAAAAATTACTCAAATATACATCTCAAATCACCATTGTCAGCAATATGCCGAAATTTTACGAAAATGAATCCGAACGAATGATGAGGGAAATCGGTGCCTCTTATATTGTCAGCAACTCTGTGGATAAACTCTCCCCTTGTGATATACTCATTTGTCCGTCAAAAATTAAAGTGCATCTTCCTACCGTCAGAGATTCTCTCATATTTACTGCCTATAAGCCCTTAGTTTCTACAAGTGGAGTCGTTGTTACAAAATATTATCCTTCATTTCCTATTAAATATATGGAATTGAAGCCGGAATGTATTGATGAGCTTTATTTTTTATCCGCATTATATACTTTATGTGAGAAGACTCATCTGGAAAAGCTCATTCCAATAAGATGTGGAAATGAAAATTTCGATTTCCTCAAAGAAGATGTTATTCATTACATTATCAACAATCACCATTCCTTGGCTGTATCTACAAAGTAAAACAAAAACTGTTTACAATAATATATCCTATTGTACAGATTGATCATTTCCTTTAATTTTATATAATTTAAACAGAAGTTATATCGATTTTTACTTGAAGAAACTGCAAAACAATGCTATACTTAGTAATGTATGTTGTTACGCACTTATGCCAATAATATGGATAAGGAGTGTGACAATATGAGTTCTGAAAATTGCAATTTTAATCACAAACACAGCTTGAACGGTTTTAACAGTGTTACTGATATTCCCGAACAGCCTAATGATAATGAAACATCTAAAGAGGATGACAGCAAATATAATGATCGTATTATAGATGCCGGAACCATTATTTCAAACAACAGCGGATATACTGTACAATGTATGACCATTATCGGTCAGATAGAGGGACATTATATCCTCTCTGCTCAAAACAAAACAACCAAATATGAACACATCATTCCTATGCTGGTTGCCGTTGAGCAGAGTGAACTGATCGATGGACTGCTTGTTATACTCAATACCGTAGGCGGCGATGTGGAAGCAGGTCTTGCCATTGCCGAACTAATGGCCGGTATGACAAAACCTGTCGTTTCTCTTGTGCTTGGCGGCGGACATTCTATTGGTGTACCGATTGCCGTTGCCGCTAAAAAATCTTTTATCGCCAAATCAGCCACAATGACCATCCATCCTGTAAGAATGAGTGGCTTGATGCTGGGTGTTCCACAGGCATTTGAATATTTTCAGCGGATGCAGCAGAGGATTACAAGCTTTGTCACTGATAATTCCTCTATCTCCGCTGAAAGATACAATGAATTGTCTATCAATACTGATGAATTGGTGATGGATATAGGAACCATTCTTGATGGTCAGGATGCAGTAAAAGAGGGACTGATCGACAGTATAGGCAACTTGAATGATGCCGTAAAAGCTTTGTATAAAATGATTGAAAAGAAAAAAAGCGGAAATAAAAAGAAAAAGAAAAAAGACACCGCGAAACAATAAAAAACAGAACCTGTAAAAACATAATTTCGGCAGTTTGCACTGCCGTGTCTATTTCGGAGGTACATAATTATGGATATTTTTAGTGCAATCGTTCAGGGTATCGTTCAAGGCTTGACGGAATTTTTGCCTGTATCAAGCAGTGGACATCTGGCAATCTGTCAACATTTCTTCGGAATGAAAGAAGGCAATCTGTTTTTTTCGGTGATGCTCCATATAGGAACGCTTGCCGCTGTGCTTGCGGTATACTTTAAACTGGTTATCAAGCTGCTTAGGTCTTTCGGATTGATGATAAAAGATATTGTTACAGGTCAATTTAAGTGGAGTCAAATGGACGGTGAAAGAAATCTTGTCGTAATGCTTATCATTGGTTTGATCCCTTTGTTTTTACTTTTTTTGCCAATTCCCGGTACCGATATGAACCTCAAAGATTTGGCTGAAAAGTTCTCCTGCGATGGATATTTGATCGTAGTGGGACTTTCCCTCCTAGTGACCAGCTTGTTGCTGTATCTGGGTAACAGCAAAAATAAAAAAACGGTGGAATATTATACAAAAAAGGGCAGAAAGGCTCAAAATGCCGGCAGACGCCGCTATAATGTTGTCGATGCTTTGGCAGTCGGTTTTACACAATGCATAGCAGCCATTTTCCCCGGCATTTCAAGATCTGGCTCTACACTTGCTGCAAGTCAGTTCAGAGGTATGAATAAACAAGTTGCACTGGATTATTCATTTCTGCTTGGTACACCGGCTATCCTTGCTGCTGCTGTATTGGAATTGAAAGATGCTCTTTTACCGGAAAACGGAGTGAAAGTGCAGATCGATTTTCTTCCTATTATCATTGGTATGATCACAGCCGCCATTGTCGGTTTTTTTGCTATCAAATTATTTAAATGGCTTCTTTCAACGGACAGAATGAATATATTTATCATTTATACCGCTGTGGTCGGTTTGATCGTAGTGGTTATCAGTATCATTGAACTTTCTGCAGGAGTAAATATCTTTACAGGAAAATCACTTGTATTTTAATTTTATCGGGCAACATTCAAATGTTGCCCGATAAATGTCGTTTTTATTGTGTTTGATTACTAACGGAGGTGAGAGCTTTGGCAGAAAAAAAGACAGCAGGAACTGCTGCAAACAAAAAAACTTCTTCTCATTCAAAATCTCAACCAAAAACATCAGCGACAAGAGCTAAATCAGCAAAAGCTAAGGAACGAGCAAGACAAAAAGCAGAAGCTGAACTTTATCTTCGACGCAGCAAATTTTTAAAGGGACTTGCTATTACCGGATTCTCTCTATTATTGATACTTTTATACAGCATTCCGGGAGAAAAACTTTGGTACGCTTTACATCAGTGCTATTGGGGACTTTTCGGATTTACCGGATTTATTGTACCTTTTATCAATGTGTATTATGCTTATCAACTGATGAAAGAAAAATCTACGTATCGTTACCAGTTAAAGATTATTTTCTTTACCACTACGGTGTTGATGCTGGCAACTGCCGTTTTTTCCTTTAGCAGCAACGGAAGAGATCTCACAGATTATGGTACAGAATTAATGGATTGCTTCCGGGCAGGAAGCGAATGTATTGGGGCAGGCTTCATCAGTGGATTGCTGGGTGTCCCTTTTACCAAACTTTTAGGGGCAACCGGTGCAGGCATTATTTCCGTTCTTGGTTTTCTGCTGTTTTTGGTAATGTCGCTGGAAGCATTATTTATTAATGTGTTCGATAAAATTAAAGATCCCGTCGCTGAACGGATCAACGAAAATATAGAAGTAAGAAACCGTATTCGTGCCAATCAGCAGGAACTTAAAAAGGAAAAACGTAAACAGGCTCAGGAAGAATATGTGCAAAAGAAAATTGAAAAACAACAAAATGATATGAAAAAAAAGGAAGCTTCACAGGAATTCCGCAGAATTAACAAAACACCGTTTTATCAGCCTGATTCTCCCTCAGACGATGAAGATAAGCCACAAAATAATCACAAAAAAACAAAACCTACTGAAAAAACACCAAAACCGATTGAAAATGATCCCGATATACTTCCTGATACCACCCCTAAGAAAAAGAAAAAAACAAAAACTAACTCATCCGATCATTCTGCTAATCCCAGTACTGCCGGCGATGATACTCCTATCTTTGCCGAAGGATTGAATATCAAAGAATTACTTGGCGGTAAAAAGAAAAAAGAATTTATCGATGATGAAGATCTCATTCCTCCTGTCTTCGGCAATGATGACTTCATTCCTGCCCGAAGAAAAGGTGTATACCCGATCCATAATGAAGAACCCCCTGTTATATTGAAAAAAACACCCGAAAAAAAACAAAAAAGCAAACCTGCCGATGCTACTCTCTTTCCTCAATCTGAAACCGTATCTAAATTTGAAATTGACCATCCTGTTATCGAAACAGAAAATTATATCAAACCTCCTTTTACCCTTTTGGAACCACAACCCTATACCAACGAAGAAAGTATTGCGGAGGAATTGCAGAATAGCGGAAAAATTTTGGTCGATACCCTCAAAAGCTTTGGTGTACAAACTACTATTATCAACATCAGCCGTGGTCCTTCCGTCACAAGATATGAATTACAGCCTGCCGCTGGTATTAAAATCAGTAAAATTACTAATCTTGCTGATGATATTGCAATGAACCTTGCGGCTACCGGTGTCAGAATTGAGGCCCCCATCCCCGGCAAATCCGCTGTTGGAATAGAAGTCCCCAATAAAAATGTCAGCATCGTAAAAATGCGTAATCTGGTGGAGGCAAGAGAATTTCAGGACGCCAAAAGTAAACTGACCGTTGCTCTTGGTATGGATATTACCGGTAAAATTACCTTGGCAGATCTCGCTAAAATGCCCCATCTGCTCATAGCCGGTTCTACCGGTTCCGGTAAATCGGTATGCATCAACTCTATGCTTGTCAGCTTACTGTATAAATCAAGCCCCGATGAAGTGAAATTGATGCTGATCGACCCTAAGGTCGTGGAATTGGGGGTATATAATGGTATTCCTCATCTTCTTGTTCCCGTCGTCACTGATCCAAGAAAGGCGGCCGGTGCTCTGAACTGGGCTGTCAATGAAATGCTGGAACGATATAAAACTTTTGCGGAACATAATGTGAGAGATATGCAGGGGTACAACCGTATGGTCGATCGGCAGAACACTCAATTAGAAGAGTTGGATTATGATGAAAATGAACGCTCTTTCGAGGAAGATGAAATGCTGGCTCAGGCACAATCAGAAGTAGCTGCTGAAGATAAACCAAAAGAAGCCTCTAAACTCAAAAAAATGCCCCAGATCGTTATTGTGATCGATGAACTTGCCGACTTGATGATGGCTGCCCCTAACGAAGTGGAGGAATCTATCTGTCGATTGGCTCAGATGGCTCGTGCAGCAGGTATGCATTTAGTCATTGCTACACAGCGTCCCTCTGTTGACGTTATTACCGGCCTGATCAAGGCAAATGTCCCCAGCCGTATTGCGTTTGCTGTTAAATCTCAAATCGATTCAAGAACCATTCTGGACGTGGGCGGAGCTGAAAAATTGTTGGGTCGGGGCGATATGCTCTTCTCACCTATCGGAAAAACAAAACCAATACGTGTTCAAGGTTGTTTTGTGGAAGATTATGAAGTGGAAAATATTATTGAATTTATCAAGAAAAATAAAGTCGTTGAATATGATAAAAATGTGATTGATGAAATTGAAAAAAATGCTGTTCCTGAACATAATTCTAAAAATAGTGATGATGCCGATAAGGATACCGATCCTATGATGGAACAGGCTATTCAATGCGTTGTAGAAGCAGGACAGGCTTCTACTTCTCTCTTGCAACGCAGACTGCGTCTGGGATATGCAAGGGCGGGCCGCTTGATCGACGAAATGGAACAAATGGGAATTGTCGGCCCTCACGAAGGTTCTAAACCTCGTCAGGTTCTGATGACATACCAGCAATGGCTGGAAAGAAATATGACCGTATCTGATGATGCTTGATCATACTTTATTTTGCTTTCGACACATCGTACCGATGTGCTAAATATTACTACTTTATTTTTATAAAACGGAGGTCTTTTAGATGAAACGAGAAGGACAAATCAAAGTTGATTCGGAAAATTTATTTCCGATCATTAAAAAGTGGCTTTATTCCGATAAAGACATCTTTCTCAGAGAAATTATCGCCAACGGCTGTGATGCTATTAAAAAATATCAAAGCCTTTGCTCTATGGGCGAAACCGAAAATGATAATATCAAACCGAGAATTGACGTTTATCTGGATAAAAATGCAAAAACACTTTCCATATCAGACAACGGTATCGGTATGACCGATGAAGAAGTGGAAAAATACATTACTCAGATCGCTTTTTCCGGTGCACAGGAATTTATCGAAAAATACAAAGATAAGGCCGACGCAGATGCCGGTATTATTGGTCATTTTGGATTAGGCTTCTATTCCGCTTATATGGTATCAGATTTGGTTGAAATAGAAACACTCTCATATGCCAATGGTGCCAAACCGGTGCATTGGGAAAGTGACGGAAGTCATACATATGAAATTTCTGATGGTACTCGTACCGAAAAAGGTACTACCATTATTATGCATATTTCCGAGGATGGAGAAGAGTTTCTTGATGAATATAAACTTAAATCCGTTCTCAGAAAATACTGTCATTTTATGCCTTATGAAATCTATTTCTCCTCCTCCAACGACACAAACAAAGAGGAGCAAGAAAAAAAACCTGTTAACAACACTTCTCCTCTTTGGCTCAAAGCTCCCAAAGATTGCACAACAGAAGAATATGAGGATTTTTATAGGGAAACATTTACTGATGTCAATATGCCTTTGTTCTGGATTCATCTCAATGTAGACTATCCATTCAGATTAAAAGGTATTTTATACTTTCCAAAGCAAACCGATAAACTGCAAGTAATGCCGGGGGAAATTAAACTTTTCTCTAACCAAGTTTACATTGCTGACAACATTAAAGAGGTCGTTCCCGAATTTTTGATGCTGCTCAAGGGCGTCATTGACTGTCCCGATCTCCCGCTCAATGTTTCCAGATCTTTTCTGCAAAATGACGGTGATGTTGCCAAAATTTCAAAACATATCACTAAAAAGGTTGCCGATAAACTGACCTCTGTCTATAAAAATGAGCGAAAAAATTATGAAAGCTACTGGGATGACATCTCTCCCTTTATTAAATTTGGCTGCATTAAAGACGAAAAATTTTATGACAGAATGAAAGATATTATTCTCTATCAATCTATTAACGGTGACTTCAAAACTTTCTCTGAACTGCCAAAATATTCTGACAATAAAGTGTATTATGTTTCCGGTATGGATGTACAAGCACAGTATGTCAAAATGTTTAAGGATAACGGTTTGGATGCTATTATTTTGGAACACAATATTGATGCTCATTTTGTCAGCTTTTTGGAGTACAAAGAAAGTGAAACCAAGTTTGTAAGAATTGACTCTGAAATTGGTGATGCACTGAAATCGGATGGTAACACCGATGAAAACAACAACCAAAAAATAATTGACATCTTTAAACAGTCACTCGGTATTGAAAAACTGGAAGTAAAGGCTGAGGCTCTCAAAACCACCAACACTCCTGCTATCATTACTATTAATGAATATGAAAGACGTATGAATGATATTAACCGTATTTATGGAAATATGTTCGGCGGAAATACCATCAAACCCAGTGAAACATTGATTGTCAATACCGATAATGATATTATCAAAAAATTGTGTGATTTTGATGAAGAAAAGCAAAATCTTCTCTGTAAACATATTTATGACCTAGCTGTTATCAGTCAGCGAAAACTGACTGCAGCCGAACTGGACGGCTTTGTAACAAGAAGCGTTGAGGTTATGAAGCTTATTTGATGTTCAAATATTTGTTAATAACAGCAAAATGCGGTATCCTGATTGGATACCGCATTTTTTCAACACTTAATAGTCGATGCTTAGTTGAAATATTCTGCTTTTGCCCAGAGCATACAAAACGCTGTCGCTTGAAAAACGAATTTTTCTGGCATCTACCGATGCTTTTGTCGATGCAATATTTTTGCCTTCCTCATTATAAATCAACACCGACGAGGAAAACAGAGAAGCAATTTTGCCGTTGCGATAGTCTAAAGACAAAATCTGTTGTCCGGTTTGAATTTCGGATAACTTGTCGCCTTCAGCGTTTACCATCATTATATCGCAGTCCCTTCCGTCAGGACTGTTAGAAAGTGACAATATTAAACCATAATTACGGCTTAGGGTATAAGTGGTCAGATTTCTGGAATTGTAAGGAAAATCTTTCTTTTTATTTTCTTGAATATTGATATAATGGGCTGATTTTTCTCCCACCGCTACTGCATTTCCATTATCCAGAAACTTGACTTCATAAATATAAGAATCTTCAAAATCATACTTTTGAAGAAACTTTTCCTGAGAAAAATCCAATACATAGACTGATGAAATAAGACCGCCATTCTTCGCAGAAATACCGGAAAGTACCGCTCTTGTTCCGTCTCTATTCAAGGAAACACGATTGACATAATAGTCCGCAAATGAATAAGTGTATTTTTCAAGATGATCCTTGCGATAGACCGTCAATTTTGACAAATAATCCTCCCCTTGTGTCAGAAGAGCATACACTCCACTGGGAGAAATATCGGCCGAAAAAATCTTGCTTTTCGCAGAACCCGTGTATATCATTTTTTCCCGATTAATGATCTTAAAACCTGTTGCATTGGCATTGTATATCATCGCATAACCAGAACATACATTGGTAATAGGGTTGGCAAATGCGTGCTGTGAGGTCTGGTACTCACCTGCGTTGGAATTTAATACGGTAATGGCTGTATCACTGCAGTAAACCGGTACACCATCTAACAAATCAAAATTTTGTGTATTAACAACTGTCCCGTCAAAATCGATGGGATAACCGTCACCTTCTGTTTTTCCCAGAAAATCGTATTGAAACCAATGGGATATGTTATCCGGAGTCAGATTATCAATATTCATTAATGCCAATACAAGAACAACCGACAAAAATAAAATGACAAATACCTTGAAAAATTTTCTTGTCAAGTTGTTGGGTACAGGATCATTATCCCGATAATCCTGCAGCGGCACATCTTCATAACTCATATATTTACGGTTAACAATTCGTCTTTCCTTATTTTGATAGCGTCCTTTAGCTTTTTTCATATTGTTATCCTTTCCTAAAGTCATTTTCAATAAATCACCCTGTTAAGATACAATCCCTGCGGTGGTGCTGTCGGCCCTGCCGCAGAACGGTCAAGCTTATTGATAATATCGGGAATTTTTTCGGGATCAATCTTTCCCTGTGCTACCAGCAGGAGCGTTCCTACCATAATCCTTACCATATTGTAAAGAAACCCGTCCGCTTCTATTGAAATCGTTACCATATTCTCATCACGGACAACTGACGCTGCTTTAACAGTACGACGAAAATCTCCCTTTCGTCTGCTGTCGTCAACTGTACAAAACGAAGTAAAATCGTGACAGCCAATAAAATATTGTGCTGCTCTATTTAGTAATGTTTCGTCCAATGAATACCAATAATGCAGTGCGTATCCATCTAAAAAAGGATTTCTGATTTCACTGTTCCATATTTTGTAGATGTATTCTTTACCGATACAGGAGTATCTTGCGTGAAAATCATCAGCTACCTCCCGTACATTGGTGACCGCTACACTTTGGGGTAAAAACCGATTAAGTGCTGCCGTCAAACGTTCACAGGGAATGGTATGCTCCGTATGGAAGCTGACACAATACATATTGGCGTGAACTCCTGAATCAGTACGGCTGCATCCCTTTATATCAGGAACGGTGCTAACTACTTTTCTTAGAGCATTCTGAAATACTTCCTGCACTGTAAGGGCATTGTTTTGAATTTGCCAACCGTGATACCCCTTACCATCATACATCATTGTTACAAGCAAATTTCTCATATTTCTTACCTATCTTACTACTGCCGGAATACAAAGGTTACTTACAATGACTCCGACAAATATTATCATTGAAAAAATTAATCCAAACAAATCAAGTCCGGAAAAACACAATACTTTCATCCTTGTCCTGTTCACTCCGCCATTATAGCATCTGCATTCCATCGCAGTGGCAAGATCATTGGCACGCCTGAATGCCGAAACAAATAACGGAATTAATATGGGAATAAGTGCTTTGATCCGATAAAAAATATTTCCGCTCTCCAGATCCGCCCCACGAGCTTTTTGAGCATTCATTATTTTGTCAGTTTCTTCCAGCAGCACCGGGATAAACCGTAAGGCAATGGTCATCATCATTGCAATTTCGTGTACTTTGATATGAAATATCGATAACGGTTTTAATATTTTTTCCAAAGCATCGGTTAAGTCCGACGGAGAAGTAGTAAATGTCAAAACAGAACTGATCAAAACCAATACAGCAATTCTCACAGTAACAAATATGGCATTATTTATGCCGCCTTCGGTAATTTTGATTAATCCCAACTCCCATAATATCCGTCCCGACCCATTAAAAATATTCAGGATGCCTGTCAGTAATACAACCAATAAAATCACTTTTAAGCTTTTTAAATACAATCGAAATTTGATTTTGGTGGCTAATACAACCGCCAATGACACCGCCGTCATCATTAATAAAGAAATATAATTTGCTGCACAAAAAATAAAAACAATATAGGCAATCAAAAGGAGAATTTTGGTTCTTGCATCAAGACGGTGTATCACAGAATGACCGGGTATGAATTGTCCCAACGTGATATTTCTCACCATTTTTTCACTCCCCCTTTGTTATGTTCCAAGATAATTAATAATTTCATTAAACGCCTGCTCAACAGTAAAAATATTTGCATTGATATTTACTCCGTTTTGTTTGAGCATATGCATAATTTTCGTTATTTGCGGAATACGTAAACCGATACTTTCCAGTTCTTCTGCCCTTAAAAAGACATTTTCTGTTGTATCAAACATTTTTTTGTTTCCGTGATCCATCACAAGAATTTTATCGCATATTCTTGCCACGTCCTCCATACTGTGAGATACCAATACAATCGTATTTTTTCGCATATTATGATAATTTCTGATCTGTGACAAAAGGACATCCCGACCAAGCGGATCTAAGCCGGCTGTTGGTTCGTCCAATATCAATACATCCGGATCCATTGCGATTACTCCCGCAATAGCGGCACGCCTTTTTTCCCCTCCCGAAAGGTCAAACGGTGATTTATACAAATGATCACTTTGCAATCCGGCAAACTCTGCCGCACTGCGTACTTTTTGGTCTGTTTCTTCTTCTGTCATCCCCATATTTTTAGGGCCAAAAGCAATATCTTTATAAACCGTTTCCTCGAAAAGCTGATATTCGGGATATTGAAATACCATTCCCACTTTGAAACGTACATTTCTAATTTTTTTCGGGTTTGCCCAAATATCTTTGCCGTCAAGAAATACCTTTCCGTCAGTAGGCTTTAAAAGTCCGTTCAGTAATTGCACCAATGTCGATTTGCCGGAACCGGTATGCCCAATAACACCAACAAAATCACCTGATTGAATTTCAAAGCTTACGTCATTGAGGGCGGTCTTTTCAAATGAAGTACCTTGACCGTAAACAAGTGTTAATTTTTCCACTTTGATAATTGACAAAATACTTCGCTCCTTTTAACGTTTCAATATTTTTAAAAGTGCCTGCACACATTCCTCTTCATTCAGTACACAATCGGGTAACGGGTATCCGCAGCCTTTCAGATAATGAACCAGTTCTGTTGCCTGAGGAACATCCAGCCTGCGTTTTTTTAACGGCTCTACCTGTGCAAAAACTTCTCTTGGTGTGCCGTCAAAAAAAACGGTTCCCAAATCAAGTACAATGACTCTGTCTGCTAAAACAGCTTCTTCCATATAATGGGTGATCAAAATAACAGTGATGTTTTGCTCCCTATTTAGCTTCTGTATAGTAGACATTACCTCTTCTCTTCCCTGTGGATCAAGCATTGCTGTCGGTTCATCCAACACAATACATTCCGGCTGCATTGCAATAATACCCGCTATGGCAATACGCTGTTTCTGACCCCCTGATAATTTATCAGGGGAAGATTTTCGATATTCGTACATATCGACCGCTTCCAGTGCTTCATAAACACGTTTGCGTATTTCTCTGGGATGTATTCCCAGATTTTCGCACCCAAAGGCAACATCATCCTCCACTACACCCGCTACGATCTGATTATCCGGATTTTGAAGAACAAGCCCAACTTTTTTGCGTATTGCAAATAATTTATTATCATCTTTTGTATTCATTCCATCAATCAAAACGTCTCCCGTTGTCGGAAGATAAATCGAATTCAGATGTTTTGCCAATGTCGATTTGCCGGAACCGTTATGTCCCACAATCGCTACAAACTCGCCTTTGTCAATATTGAGATTAATACCGTTAAGAACATACTTATCGGATGGATCTTTTCCGTTCTCTTCGTATTGAAAATAAACATCATTGATTTGAATAAAATTTTCCATCTGATCTTACTCCGATTATGATTATGATTTTGATTGCCATATGGCTGTACTGCCACATGGCAGTGTCAATCCGCTTTGAGTAACGTGGAGTCCTATTTCAGAACTGGATACTATCCCGCCAAAGCGGTTTTTGAGCATCACTCCCAGAAGATACTCCATTACAGAAGGTGAAAGCCCGGTTGTATAAGAATTCAAGATGAAAAATAATGCATCATCTGACAATATCGGAATACAAAGTTCCACCAGTGAAAACAACTGTTCTTCTAATTTCCAGACCTCACCGCCCGGCCCTCTGCCATATGACGGCGGATCCATAATAATACCATCGTAATGATTACCTCTTCGCTGCTCACGCTGCACAAATTTAACGCAATCATCCACAAGCCACCGAACTGGTCTATCGGAAAGTCCACTCATTGCCGCATTTTCCTTTGCCCACTGTACCATCCCCTTGGATGCATCGACATGACATACGGAAGCACCTGCATTAAGACAGGCGAGGGTTGCTGCCCCCGTATAAGCAAACATATTCAGTACTTTGACAGGACGGTCTGCTTTTTTTATTTTTTCGGATGCAAAATCCCAGTTGACCGCCTGTTCGGGAAAAACACCCGTATGTTTAAATCCCATTGGTTTGATACCCAACGTTAAGTCACCATATGTAATTTTCCACTGAGAGGGTACTTTTTTGCAATACTGCCAAGCTCCGCCGCCGCTTGAAGAACGCTGATACCTTGCATGAGCCTGCTTCCATAGGGGATGTTTTCGTTCTGTTTTCCAGATGATCTGAGGATCAGGGCGAATTAGCACAATATCTCCCCAACGTTCAAGACGTTCACCATCTGAACAATCAATTAATTCATAATCTGTCCATTGTGCTTCCCTCATTCTCTTTCCTCCCATTTTTACCCATCCAACAGTATTTAACAGCATGCCCAATCATATTGCACATTGGAAAAATCTCTTTTGGCAAGATCTTCTTTGGCAATCATAAACTGACAGTTACCCAAGTCACCAAACATAATTCCGCAGCCGTCTTCTTCATCATCCACATCCAATTGTAAGAGAAGTATATCTGCTGTCCCATCCTCATAACACTCAGGAATATTCTGTACAAACATCGGATAGCCACCCATTCTGGAACCGGATGCATCACACAGTTCTTCCAGAATAGTTTCTTCCTCTTTTGTTGCCTCGGATGAAATATCGTAAAACAAATCCAATGTACTGCTGATAAACATTTGTTTTTGGACAAACTCTGCCTTCCCCGTTTTTTCAAAAGGAAGGTATTCCGCATACTTTTCGGCATATGGGTTTTCTTTGACCAGAATAGTTTCATTTTTTGTATAGTTTTCGATACAGATAACTTTGCATGGACTTTCATATCCATAATCTTCACTGTCTTCTATATAAAACTGAAGTATGCCTTTTGTCGGAAAACCTTCAAGCGGCGGCATTTCTTCCAAATTGATCTGAGCCAGAAACATCATTGCATTACCATTTTCATCTGTCGGATAATTTTCGAGAGTTTCAAGATAGGGACAACCACCCAGCTTACTTTCCCACGGTTTAGTGTCACACGGAACGAATTTGATTTCATTAGCAGTGCAACAAGTTTTTTCTAATTCTTCTCTGAAACGTTTAACTTCTGATGGAATTTCCACTTTTGTACCTCCTAAACGGTATATTGAAGTAATTATGCAGAGCAAGATCAAATCTGCCCTGCACAATCCATTCATTTATTCTGTCAGTAAATTATTTCTTGACTTCAAGAACAGCGCCACGGTTACCAGATGTAACCAATGAAGCATATCTTGCCAAATATCCTGTAGTAATTTTAGGTTCTCTCGGAGTCCATTCAGCCTTTCTTGCTGCCAGTTCTTCATCACTGAGCTGTACATTGATCGTATTGGCGTTAATATCAATTTCGATAATATCACCGTCCCGAACAAGTGCAATAGGACCGCCAACCGCTGCTTCCGGAGATACGTGACCAATCGCAGCACCTCTCGTTGCTCCCGAAAAACGTCCGTCTGTAATCAATGCTACTGTGCTGCCAAGACCACGTCCCATAATTGCGGATGTCGGATTAAGCATTTCACGCATACCCGGACCGCCCTTAGGCCCTTCGTAACGGATAACAACTACATCACCATCCACAATTTTACCACCATTAATGGCCTCCATTGCCTCCTCTTCGCTGTCATATACTTTGGCAGGACCTGAATGCTTGAGCATTTCAGGTGCCACTGCACTTCTCTTGACAACACAGGAATCAGGTGCCAGATTGCCTTTCAGTACAGCGATACCTCCTGTTTTACTATACGGATTTTCTGCTGTTCGGATGACTTCCGAATTTTTATTAACAACACCGGCGATATTTTCTGCAATCGTCTTACCTGTTACGGTGATCAAGTCTGTTTTAAGCAGTCCAAGCTTATTGATCTCGTTCATCACTGCATAGATACCGCCTGCTTCATTCAAATCTTCAATATAGGTAGCACCGGCTGGCGCCAAATGGCAAAGATTTGGCGTATGTGAGCTTATATCGTTGGCAATATCCAAATTAAGATCAATACCGCACTCATGAGCGATGGCTGGCAAATGAAGCATACTATTGGTACTGCATCCCAGTGCCATATCCATTGTAAGTGCATTACGGAAAGCATCTTCGGTCATAATATCACGAGGACGAATGTCTTTTTCAAGCAGTTCCATCACTTTCATACCTGCACGCTTAGCCAGCTGAATTCTCTCGGAATAAACCGCAGGAATGGTACCGTTACCGCGAAGAGCCATACCAAGCACTTCTGTTAAGCAGTTCATAGAATTGGCTGTATACATACCTGAGCACGAACCGCAGGAAGGACATGCCTTATTCTCAAATTCCAGCAGTTTTTCTGCTGATATTTTTCCCGAATGATAAGAACCCACTGCCTCAAACATACTGGACAAACTGGTTTTGTGGCCGTCAACGTGACCGGCTAACATCGGTCCCCCGCTGACAAAAATAGTCGGTATATTCAATCTGGCAGCAGCCATTAAAAGTCCGGGAACGTTTTTGTCGCAGTTTGGTACCATTACCAATGCATCAAAGGCGTGAGCCATTGCCATTGCCTCGGTAGAATCTGCGATAAGGTCACGCGTCACAAGAGAATATTTCATTCCCTGGTGTCCCATTGCAATACCATCACAAACGGCAATCGCAGGAAATACAACCGGATTGCCTCCTGCCATCGCAACACCCATTTTGACAGCATTCACAATTTTATCGATATTCATATGACCCGGTACAATTTCATTATATGAGCTGACAATACCAATCAGCGGCTTCTGGATCTCTTCATCTGTCATACCAAGTGCGTGCAGCAATGAACGCTGCGGTGCACAGCCTGCACCATTTCTTATTGCATCACTTTTCATTCGTAATAACCTGCCTTTTTAGTAATATTATAAATCGTGTGTATACGACACATAAAAATTATACTTTCAAACAATCATATTATAAGTTTTTGCGGCTGTAATGTCAATGCTTTCTCATTTATTATTCATTGACATTATAGATGAGGCAACAATAAAGGTCATATTTCTTTAAAAATATTGTAATACTGTTTGACAGCATTGACCACACGGTCATAAGAATAGACAGAGGTATCAAAACACATATCATAATTTCGGGCACTTTCCCATTCTCTTCCTGTATGATATTTATAATACTCTTTTCTGTGCTTATTGATCTGTTTGAAAGTTTTTTGTGCTTCGTACTCAGATACCGAGAATTTTTTCATAATGGTTTTTACACATACATCATTGGGAGCGTAAATAAAAATCCTGAGAAGCTTATGTCTGCCGTTCCAAAGTAAATGATTGGCACAGCGTCCTACAATGATACAGTCAGACTGATCTGCTACATTATGAACAATTCGAGATTGATGTTCAAATATGGCATTTTGGGAAACATACCGTTTGTTTTCGGATGGAACAATGTCAAAATTGATAGGATCCTTTCCTACCTTCTCATCATTCTCAGAAAACTGCTGTACCCCTATTCCACTGTTGTCAGAAGCAAGATAGATCAGATTTCTGTCATAATAAGGAATATCGAGCTGGCGGGAGAGCATTTTTCCTATTGTCCTGCCTCCACTTCCGTATACACGGGCAATCGTTATAATCGTGTTTTGCATATCAACGCCTCTTTCAAGTATCATTTTATGGGCTGTCTTGTGTTTTTTGTTGAATAATCTGCTCCAGCTGAAGCTTTGAAAATCTGTATTTCTTTTTACAAAAGTGACAAAGTGCTTCTGCATACCCCTTCTCATCTGCCATAGAACGTATATCGTCATCAGGTAACGTGATAAAGGCATTAATAACTTTTTGTCTGCTGCACGTGCAGGCATAATGAACAGGCATTTCATCCAGTACTTCTACTTCAAAACCATTCAGTGCTCTTTCACATATTTCTTTTATCGTCATTCCTTTGGCAAGCATTGTTGTCATTGGCTCCAGTTCACTGACGTTTTTTTCAATTTTGTCTATTGTAGAATTGTCTGCTCCCGGAAGAAGCTGAATAAGTAAGCCTCCTGCCAAAAGAACTTCATGATCTTCTTTATCCAGCAAAACGCCTAAAGCACAAACAGTCGGTATTTGTTCACTGGTAGCATAGTAGTTGGTTATATCCTCTGCTATTTCACCGGATACAAGTTCTACCATACCGATATATGGCTCACCGCCTCCATAATCCCTCATAACATTTAAAACACCTGTTCTGCCAACGGCTTTGGCAACATTCAGCTTACCGTTCTGATAATACTCAGTAGGACAATCCGGATTTTGAACATATCCTCTTACATTGCCCTTACTGTCAGATACCGCAATGATTGCTCCTGTTTCACTGTTATCTCCATTAATTCTGAGGGTAATACTGGCATCCATCTGTTTGAGCTGCGCCCCCATAATAGACGCCGCTGTCAGCAGCCTTCCTAGTGCTGCTGATGCCACAGGAGATGTAATATGAACTTTAGACGCAGTAAATACCAAATTGGATGTATCCGCCGCTGATGCCATTACAGCTCCGTCCGATGTAATACAACGTATAATTTTATCTTCACTCATCTTATTTCTTCCTCACTACATAAATTTCTCTTTCCGATTCCGCCTTCGGTTCATCAAAACTCATATCATCATATACACTTTCCAATACAAGTCCCGAACGATGTATCATCTCCGTCATTTCTTTCCTTGTGTAAGCTTTTTCTGAAAACTGTTCGGAATATCTTTTGTAACGTTTGCCGTCAGGTTCAAAAAAATCCAAAGTAACGATGACCTTGTTGTTTTTTTCATTAAAGTTATTTTGCCATGCACAAAATACGTCTTTAGTATCATAAATATAACAGTTATCACCCAATATGTACTGATGTTTATATACCGTATTCGTATCGAATACAAACAATCCGTCCGGATTAAGGTATTGAGCAACCCTCTCAAAAGTCTTGACAACCTCTTCCGATGAGGGAAGATGGTTAATACTGTCAAGCGTACAAATACAGGTATCGATCGTGCTGTAAAGATGAAGATGCTGCATTTTTTGATGCAAAAACAAAATCGATTGTTCCGCCTCACAGGCTTTTTGCTGAGCAACCGTCAGCATATCGCTTGACATATCAGCTCCAAATATATCAATACCACACCGACTTAATTCAACAGTCAGACTTCCTGTTCCGCACGCAAGATCCAACGTCAGTCCCGGAGTATGGTGATGACGTTCAAAAAGTTTCAGAAGATATTGTGCTTTTTTGTCATACTCCACATTGTAAGTAAGGCTGTCATAAAACTGTGCAAAATAAGAGTAGGCAATCAATCTGTTTCCTCCTCTGCTTTCTTTTTCAGTCTGTCAAAGGTCAGAACATAACCGTCGCTGCCGTAATTCAAAGAACGATTGACACGACTGATCGTTGCTGTACTGGCTCCCGTGCTTGTTACTATTTTATTATAAATTTCACCTTCACTCAGCATCTTGGCCACAACATAACGCTGAGCCATTGCCTTTATTTCGGGTACAGTACATAAATCGTCAAAAAAAGCATAACACTCTTCTACTGTTTTGAGCGTCAGTATTGCTTCAAACAGAGCCTCTGTATTTTCGTTTTTGATTTTAGAATTCATATATGACACTCCCGATCAATTCAAAGATTTAATACAATAAAATTTTAACACATTAAATTTTGAAAGTAAATAGACATTTGTTATTATAACAAAGTATTTTTTGCCTACACTAAACGGCTGCCGAAAATATTGCTTCGGCAGCCGCTATTTTCAATTCGTGGATACATTGTTAGCTTTCATTTTTATCCGAATAATTATGTGCCTTTTCGAGAAGCATATCTTTCACTTTCATCAGTCTGGTACGGCTGCTTCTGTCATTTTCTTCCAGTTTCATAGAGATATACTTGATCGTTTCCTCATATCGGGGTATCATTACATGTTCCAAAGAATTTACTCTTCGTCTGGTGCGCTCTATTTCCGCTGCCATCAATTCACAGCTTTTTTCCATTTCAGCAAGCTTGATCAAATCCGGTAAAACTTCGTTCAAAGAACTTACCGCATCATCCAACTCAAACGAAGTAAAAGCAAAACCATAGGGAAATATGTCTCCTTCGTCAGGGCTGGCACTGACAGTTTCAAATACCGGAACATCGACACTCATAATGTTTTTACTTTTAACATCAATTCCTGTTTGCTGCTTTGAGGACATCAAAGACGAATCCAGTGTTTGTCTGCTCATTACTGCACTTGCATTAATAAAATGAGCATTACATTCCGAAAGTTCTTTCTCTACTTTGTCACGCAGCTTTTTGTTCTCTTGAACAAGCTCAATAAACTGCCTCATTAATTCATCCCGCTTGTCTTTCAGCATTTTATGTCCGCGTCTTGCTGTTAGAAGCTGTTTTTTCAGCTTGGACATCTGCATTCTTGTCGGGTTAACATTCATAATTGCCATCGTATGACCTCCCGACTTTATTGTTTTCCATAGTACTCGTCCAGCATATCATCTTTAATTCTCTTCAATTCACTTCTGGGAAGAATATGCAGAAGTTTCCAGCCAATATTCAGTGTTTCCTCGATCGCACGATTAGCGCTATAACCCTGAGAAACATATTCCTTCTCAAATGCTTCGGCGAATTCAGCATATTTTTTATCAATGTCCGTTAATGCCGCCTCACCAAGTACTATCATCAATTCTCTCGCATCTTTTCCACGGGCATAGGCGGAGAAGAGCTGGTTCATTGTTGCTGCGTGATCTTCTCTTGTTCTGCCTTTTCCGATCCCCTTATCCTTTAGTCGGGACAAAGACGGAAGAACATCAATAGGCGGAGTAATGCCTTTTCTATATAATTCACGGCTCAAAATAATCTGTCCCTCTGTGATATAGCCTGTAAGGTCGGGAATGGGGTGCGTTTTGTCATCTTCGGGCATCGTGAGAATGGGAATGAGTGTGATAGAACCGCTTTTACCCTTTTGTCTGCCGGCCCGTTCATAAAGCGTAGCAAGATTGGTATACATATAGCCGGGATAACCTCTTCTGCCGGGAACTTCTTTTCTTGCCGCCGATACTTCACGCAATGCATCAGCATAGTTGGTGATGTCTGTCATAATGACCAGAACGTGCATCTGCATATCAAAAGCAAGATATTCGGCCGCTGTAAGCGCCATTCTTGGTGTTGCAATTCGCTCGATCGCCGGGTCATTAGCAAGATTGACAAACATTACGGTTCTGTCAATCGCTCCTGTTTCTTTGAATGACTGAACAAAGTAATCCGACTCTTCGTAGGTAATACCCATCGCCGCAAATACCACCGCAAATTGTTCATCTTTTCCTCTGACAGCTGCCTGTCTGGCGATTTGTGCCGCAAGTTGCGCGTGGGGCAGACCTGATGCAGAGAAAATCGGCAGTTTTTGTCCTCTTACCAAGGTATTCAAACCGTCGATCGCTGAAATACCTGTTTGTATAAATTCCTGAGGATAATCTCTGGCAGCCGGATTCATCGGTGTTCCGTTAATATCCAGTCTTTTTTCGGGAATAATCGCCGGACCACCATCGATAGGATTGCCGAGTCCGTCAAAAACTCTGGAAAGCATATCGCCCGATACGGGAAGCTCCATTGATTTTCCGATAAATCTGACCTTTGATTGTGCCAGATTGATACCCGCTGCTGAATCGAAAAGCTGAACAAGAGCATTGGAACCGTCGATTTCAAGCACCTGACATCGGCGTATTTCTCCGTTGGGAAGCTCTATTTCACCAAGCTCGTTATAGGTAACCCCTTCTACATCTGTTACCATCATCAGAGGTCCCGCAACCTCACGTATCGTTCGATATTCCTTGGGCATCAGCCCTCACTCCTTTCAACAACATCCTTGACTTCCTTATTCAAAATAGCACAGATTGACTCGAACTCACTTTCTGCGGTTTCTTCTTCTTCATATTTCAGTCTGCCAATTCTTTCACGCACCAGCATACCAACCAGCAAATCAACATTGGCTCCTTTTTCCAAAGCTTCGATCGATTTATCATAGCAAAGAAGAATAGCTCTCATCATCAGTACCTGTTTTTTGAGGGAGGTGTATGTGTCAACGGAATCAAATGCATTCTGATGCAGATAATCTTCTCTGATTGCTCTGGAGGTTTCCAGTTTTAAGCGGTCAGTTGCCGACAAAGCATCCATACCTACCAGATTGACGATTTCCTGCAATTCGGCTTCGTCCTGTAACAGCCGCATCAATCTTCCTCTCAGTTCCATAAAGTCTTCCGAAGCGTTCTCTTTATACCATTGTTCCAGCTGATCGGTGTACAAAGAATAGCTTGTTAACCAGTTAATTGCCGGAAAATGACGTTTATAAGCAAGACTGGCATCCAGTCCCCAGAATACTTTTACAATTCTCAAAGTCGCCTGAGAAACAGGTTCGGAAATATCACCGCCGGGAGGAGATACTGCTCCAATTACTGACAAAGCACCCTCTATGTTTCCTGTACCATTGACGATCACACGCCCTGCTCTTTCATAAAATTGTGCCAGACGGCTTCCCAGATAAGCCGGGTACCCTTCTTCACCGGGCATTTCTTCCAATCGGCCTGACATTTCACGGAGTGCCTCTGCCCAACGTGATGTAGAGTCAGCCATCAGTGCCACGGTGTATCCCATATCTCTGAAATATTCCGCTATGGTAATACCTGTATAAATCGACGCTTCCCGTGCTGCAACAGGCATATCGGAGGTATTGGCAATCAATACTGTTCTCTCCATCAATGAATTACCTGTTCTGGGGTCTTTCAATTCAGGAAACTCATTCAGTACGTCTGTCATTTCGTTGCCACGTTCACCACATCCGATATATACAATAATATCAGCAGATGCCCATTTTGCCAGCTGATGCTGAACAACCGTCTTACCGGAGCCAAACGGTCCCGGTACGGCGGCAACACCACCTTTGGCGATCGGGAAAAGAGTATCTATTGTACGCTGACCCGTAGTTAACAAAATATCGGGTGACAATTTTCTTTTATATGGTCTTCCGACACGCACAGGCCATTTTGTTGCCATAGTAATCGCTTGACTTTTACCATTGTTTTCTATGACAACAATCGTATCATCCACTGTATAGTCCCCTTCTGCGATCTTTTCAATGACTCCGCTGATTTTATCGGGAACAAGAATTTTATGAAGAACTGCATTTGTTTCTTGAACAGTACCGATCACATCTCCCGATACTACTTTATCACCTTGCTTGACACAAGGCTTAAAATGCCATTTCTTCTGATGGTCAAGGGAAGGCACTTCTACCCCTCGGGTCAGATTGTTCCCTGCCACCTTCATAATTTCATTCAGCGGACGCTGTATTCCATCGTAGATAGCTCCAATCAGGCCAGGCCCGAGCTCTACAGAAAGTGGAGCACCTGTTGATTCTACCTCTTCCCCCGGTCCAAGACCGGAGGTTTCTTCATATACCTGTATAGATGCCTTATCTCCGTGTATCTCAATAATCTCACCTATCAGTCGTTGTTTACTTACCCTGACCACGTCAAACATATTAGCATCCCGCATTCCCTCTGCGATGACCAAAGGACCAGCCACTTTTGTGATTATTCCGCTTGTCAAATTTCACACCTCTTTAATTAATGTTGATTTCTCAAGCATTGATCTTTAACGCTTTATGATTACTTAAATAATATATCCGAACCTACTGCCTGTTCCACAAATGCTGAAAGACGTTTTGAGCCGATACCATTATTTCCCCTTGCTCCCGGAAGTGGGATAACAGCAGGTACAGTCATTTCCGTCAATTTGTTAATCTCTCTTTGTGCTGCTGAAAAAATTTCCTCTGTCATAAAAATAACAGCATATCTTTCTTGATTTGTCACTTTTTTAAAAAGAGAAACGGCACTTTCAATTTCGTCGCAAACAAAAGCATCTATTCCTACTGCACCAAAACCTTTGACGCTTTCGCTGTCCCCTATGATAGCAATATTCTTAACCATAAATATCACGCAGCCTTTCTCTGATTTGTTCGGGGGGAGTCTGTGTCACGATGCCGCTTGCAATCATATGAATGGCTTTTCTTTCATATTCACAGCCCGTATAATAGCCAAATAAGGGTTCTGCCCCTTCACTGGTCAGTTTGCACTCCTGTTTAGCGAGTGCCATCAATTTATTATCAACAAATTTTTCAAGTTCTTCTGACTTTTCGGTATAATGCTTTATCGCTTTTTGGCAATCATAAGCATCCACCTTTTCCAGATATTTTAGCAGCACCTCGTTTCCCATTAACGTTTTTGTGATGACCATATCTTTATCAAACCGCTCACAGTCACACAAAGCAATATCCAGAAACTGCTTTGACGGTTTGAGTCTGGCAGCCCGCAGTGCTATTTTGATATTAGCATAAAATATCACTGTATTGAAATAACGAGTCAAAAAATCTGATTTGGATTTCTTGGATTCTACATTCATTTTTTCAAGCACTGCTCTGTCCAGCACGGCATCGCTCAGGCGTGCATCTCGTGTTTGTGCAAGAAGTTGATAGGCTTCTTCTGCCGAAGGAGCAAGCCATTCCGGAAGAACAGAAAATTTCTTGTTTTCAATCGCTTTTTTCATTTCCTCAGGCTTGATCGTGTAGGGAGCGATGATGAGATCGGTATAATCTTTTTCATACATCAAACCCTTTAAGACCGTTTTCAGATTATGATTGTCATTTTGCAAAAAGAAGGGATCAAAAATCGAAAAATCCGGAGCGGTGCTTTTAATGTATCTCCACATTTTTTCTCTGTTGCTGTCGAGGATCTCATCTAATGTTTCCCCCTCACCATAACCCTTATCTTTCAAAAAACGCAGCAACTCCGACTTACTTTTGAAATTCAGCATCTGCTCATAATCAGCCAATGACAAGAGATTTTTTTCTTTGACGCGAACGGATCCTATAGAAAATTCATACGATAAAACCATACAAATTCCCCCTTAATCCTTAAAAAGCTCACGGCTTATCATATCTTCCAATTCTTCACGTTTTTCTATAAGGATAGAGGAAAAACTCATATTTTCCTCTATATCGCCGTTTCGGAGGATAAAACCTCCATCAATATCATCACACGGCTTCTCCGCTACTTGCACTTTCACTCCACAGTCGGAAAATTTCTTTACAATATCCTTCGGCAGCCTTTTTAAATCACGAGAATTAAAATATACGGTTCCGTTCTTTTCTGCCAGTGACGATGCAAACTTCATTACCAGTTCAAAATATTTTTTGTCTTCCAAAGCAAGCATATAATCGTGAATATGCCGAATTGCTTTTTCGATCTCATTTCTTTTTGCTTTTAAAACAGCGTTTCGCCGTTCTAACTCTGCTTTGCTTTTATAAGCCTTCAAAAGGTTTTCTGCCTGCAATTCTATTTTATGTTCACCGCCGTGACGTATTTCTTCTGCCTGCTTTTTGGCTTCCTGTGTCATTTCAGTATACACTTTATCTGCATCGGCAGTAATGACGGCTATTTTTTCTTCACTTTCTTGTCGTATCACCGACAATATTTTATCACCGCTGCTCATTTGTTTCCCACCTTTGTTACAGTTTCAGATCAACCCTTCATTACATCTTGATTCCGGGAATGGAAATAACCATAAGAAGTGAAACAATAAAGGCAAGAAGTGCATAAATTTCTACAAGAGTGATCGATACCATCGCTTTGGAGAAATTCTTTTCATCTTTTGCACACATTGATATACCTGATACTGCTGCCTTGCCTTGTGCAAAACCTGAGATCATACCGCCTATTCCGATGGCAAGCGATGCTGCTACATAGGAAAGACCCTGCATAACAGTGGGAGCTTCTCCGCCGAGAATACCACAGTTGATCATAATCAAAAAGCCTACGATAAATCCATAAAGTCCCTGTGTGCCAGGAAGGAGTGTTAGTACCAACATTTTACCAAACATAGACGAATCTTCCGAAAGAACACCCATCGATGTCTGTGCGGCACTGCCTACCCCCTTTGCCGAACCAATACCGGCAAATACCGTTGCTATTGTTGCTGCCAAAATCGCAAAAATCATTCCGTTCATAATATTAACCTCCAACATTAATCATCATTATCATTATTTTTAATTTTAAAGTTCTTACTGCTCAGCGAAAACGGTTCAAACAGTTTGCCGCCGCCGTCATAAAATTTACTGAACATTTCTACATATTGCAGCCGCATTGTATGGACATAAGAGCCGAGTGCGTTCAATCCTATCGTGATTGCATGACCAACAAGGAAAATGACAATCATATAGATAATTCCCAACACACCCGTACCCATCAGCGTAGAAAGCATATTGAACACTTGTGCCATAACACCCGTGGTCAGCCCCAGTGCCAGCAATCGGGAATAACTGAGCAAATCACTGATATAACTGGTAATATCATATAATGAGGCAATACCTCCTATCAGCTTACCGAAAATTCCTTTCTTGCTTCTGCCCTGCGTCAAAATCAATCCAACCGCTGATGCTGCCACTATAACCATACCAATATTCATCATCAATTCACCAGCTGCCATACCTGCTGCAAGTACGGCAAAGCCAATCAACATCGTCATCCATAAACCGGTATCAAAAAATGCTTCTGCATATTTTTTATTTTTAATACAGACATAAAACTTACACGCCATTCCTACAAGAATGTGTATCAAACCAAATCCGATAGACATAATCATAATGGTTAGAGCATCTTTTTGCGTGTCCAGCGTAGGCCACGGCAAAAGCTGCTGCATTGTAATTGCGTTGCCGGTAACCATTTTATATAAAACAGCCGGAGCATCTCCGAAAATACTGCCGAATACCAATCCCCAAAATACAGTAAAATAGCCGCAGTATTGAAATAGTTTCAGGTTGTTGTACATTTTTTTATCGGGCTTCCATACTTTAAGCAATATTGTTGTTGCTATTACCATCAACACACCGTATCCCGCATCAGAAAACATCATTCCAAAAAATAAATAGAAGAAAAATGCCAGTATCGGTGTCGGATCAATGTCTTCGTGAGAAGGTGGAGAATACATTGTTACGATGCTCTCCGCAGGTTCCGTAAACGCATTGTTTTTCAGTTTAACGGGAGCATCTTCCCCCGCTTCTTCGTACTCCACAATACATTCAGCTGCCTTATTGCATATTTTGTCAAGTTTTCCGCAATCTTCCTCCGGAATATATCCATAAAGAATGAAGATATGCTCCGATTGATCCAATGTAGCGATCACTCTGTATTTTTCCGTTCGGAAATGAAAATAATCTTGCGTGTCACCAATGGCATCTCTGTATTTAGCATAACTTTTCATCTTTTCAATAGTTTTTTCACTTTTCTGAACTAGTCCCTTATCTTTTTCACAAAGTTTTTTCACTTTCACTTTAGGTGTTTTAGAAGTCGGATTTAACGGTCGTGTAAAACCGATTGTTCTCAAAGCGTTTTCTGCCAACTCTTTGTGGTTTTTGGGAACATAGATAACAGCACAGGTAAGATTAGAAGAAGCATAAAGAAATTCGGCTTCATATATCAAATCCGGTTCACTCTGTGCCAGTGTTTTCGCCAAAGAAACTTCGTCATACATTTTTGGAAAAGTTCCGATTAAAATTGCTGTAGAGGCTGTATCACCTGTATTCATCGGTATATCAAGCTTTTCCCACGGCTCAAGCTGTGTCAGCAGGGCTTTGATCCTTACTCTTTCGGCAGCAATATCTGCTATTTGTTTTTCCAGAGAGATAATCTTATTGCAGATACCAATGATTTTAGCAGAATTCACTGCTATTTCCTGAATATCTTCCGAAACAATCTCTCTTTTTCCCTTAAAGGATGCCAACAATCCCTTTTTGGTGGGAGCGATCTTATCCAATATCTTTAATGCCTGCTCGGTAACAACTTCATTTTTTTCAAATTGTTGAATTTGTGCCGATGTGTCTGTCCTGACAAAACCTATTTTGGGTTCTTCTATACTCCTAATATGAACCAGTGAGTTATTTTGCAAATGTTCCAAAATTTTCTTTCTGTCTTTTTTGAGGGCAATTATTCTGACAGATTTCATTTTTAGTTTGGCCAAATTATCATCACCACACTTTTCGGATAATACTGCTTATTTTTGAACAAGAGCTTCTACGGCCAGCAGAGTTACTCTTTCCAGATTTTTTTCGGCTTTTTCGGAAATTTTTCTGCATTCGGCTTCCATTTTTTTTCTGTCCTTTTCAAAGCGAATTCGGGTACTTTCAGATATGGCTGCCTTATCATCCGCAAGCATTTTTTCAACCTGCCTGTGAGCTTCGGATAATATTTGGGCAGAGTCTATTTTCGCTCTCAGCTTTTTTTCCTCTGCTTGTTTTCGTGCCTCGGTTTCCTTTTGCCTACACTCTTCTTCCGTTTTCAAAACGGCGTTTATAAAGTCGCTTGCCACATTATCTCCCTCCCTATTTCATTTTACGTCAGCTGTCAAGAAATAGATATTCTATCCATAAAACAGCATTGTTTAGGTAATGAACAATGTAAAAAATCGTTCAATTTCATTTATTATAATCAACTTATAGTAAAAAATCAATAGATTTGAATAAAATATTTATAAAAATTCCATATATAATACCAAATTCGCCCTTTATCTCTTCTATTATGCATAATGAGAAGCAATATCTTTCAAAAATGAAAATTTTATTACACTCCGAACACCAAAGATATACAAAACAATTTCTGTTTTCTGTCATTATTAAAAGACGCTTACAGGGAAGTACCTGTAAAGCGTCTTTTTGAGTTAATATTATTTGATAAAGGAAAGTACTGTTTCTTCTGATTTGTCCAGTGCCAAATCAATCTTTGTAATATCACCTACGCCTGCCATTGCTCTTTCAGGCTTTCCACCGCCTCTTCCGCTGACAAACTCAGCGATCTGTTTAATGATTTTTCCGGCGTGTGCTCCCATCGCCCGAGCTTCCTTACCGCAGGCAACGGCTATGTTTGCCTTATCTCCGTCAATACCGAACAACACAGCTACTGTATCGGGTGCTTTATCGTTCACTCTGTCGCACATTGTTTTAAGCGTCTCACTGTTAGTAGAGGTAAATTTACCCTTGATCACTCTAATTCCGTTGATCATCTGGGATTGAGCAATCAGGCTATCAATATTAAGTGCTGAAAGTTTAACTGTCAGCTTCTCAATTTCTTTATCTTTTTCTTTCAATTCATTAACAGTATGTTCACATACCGATGCCAAATCGTTGGCATTGGTTGCTTTCAGTACTTTCATTGCATTAGCTATCACATCGGACTGTGCGTCCAGCATTTTCAATACACCAGAACCAGTCACTGCTTCTATTCTTCTGACGCCCGATGCTACCGACCCTTCGCTCTGAATTTTAAACAGACCGATTTTGGATGTATTGTTAATATGTGTACCACCACAGAATTCTCTGGAAAACTCGTCAACCATTACAACGCGCACTATATCACCATACTTTTCACCAAACAAAGCCATTGCTCCCAGCTTTTTCGCTTCTTCAACCGGCATTTCCTTAGTAATGACATCGATACCTTTGAATATCTGTGTATTGACCTGAGATTCAATTTCTGCCAGCTCTGTCTGTGATAGTGCTGAAAAATTAGTAAAGTCAAAACGCAGCTTATCGGATGTTACCAACTGTCCTGCCTGCTCAACGTGCGTACCAAGAACCCTTCTGAGTGCTGCCTGCAAAAGATGTGCTGCTGTATGATTACGCATAATAGCATAACGAGTTTCTGCATCTACCTCAGCTTTGACAGCTTCTCCTGTTTCGATGGTGCCTTCTGTGATTTCGCAGCGGTGCATATAAATACTATTGTTGTCCTTAATAGTGTCAACTACCTTTAACTTGGCGTTTTTAGCAGTGATCACACCTATATCACCCACTTGTCCGCCGCTCTCTGCATAAAATGGTGTGGTATCCAAAACAACTACTACGTTATCTCCTGTGCCGCCAAATGTAACCTTTTCTCCATCCTTGACAACCGCCAGTATCTTTGCATCGGCAGTAAGCTGTATATAACCAACGAAATTCGTTTTTTCAATGCCGCTGAAATCGACAGCATCACTGAGCCACGCATCTGCACCTGCATTTTTGCGGGCATTTTTAGCACGAATTTTCTGCTCTTTCAACAGTTCATTATAGCCGTCAATATCGACAATCATCCCTTTTTCTTCGGCTGCCTCTTTGATAAGATCAATCGGAAAGCCAAAAGTATCATTCAGTTTGAATGCATCCTCTCCGGAAATACGATTGGTTTCTGACTTTTTGATGATTTCATCCAGCAGCACGAAACCTTGATCAAGTGTACGTCCAAAAGACTCTTCTTCTGTCTTGATCACTTTGACGATAATATCACGCTTTTCGGCAAGTTCGGGATAGGCAGGATTTTCACTGATAACGGTTTCCACTACTTTATAGAGGAATGGGTCTTTCACACCGAGCAGTCTGCCGTGACGTGCTGCACGTCTGAGCAGTCTTCTGAGGACATAACCTCGTCCTTCATTAGATGGCATTACGCCGTCACCGATCATAAAGGTAGTACTCCTGATATGGTCCGTAATAACTCTCAAAGAAACATCTGTCTTTTCACTTTCCCCATAGTTCACGCCAACCAGTTCGCTGATTTTTTTCATAATATTCTGAACGGTATCTACCAGGAAAAGATTATCCACTCCTTGTAAAATACAAGCCAGTCTTTCCAAACCCATTCCCGTATCAATATTCGGATGATCCATCGGAGTATAATTGCCCTTACCGTCGCTGACAAACTGTGAAAATACATTGTTCCAAAATTCTACATATCTGTCACAGTCACAGCCCACACCACAGGTTGGCTTCCCGCAGCCGTATTTTTCACCACGGTCAAAATACAGTTCTGTACACGGACCGCACGGACCTTCACCGTGTTCCCAGAAATTATCCTCCTTGCCAAGTCTGACAATGTGATCCGGTGATACACCGATATTTTTTGTCCAAATCTCAAATGCCTCGTCATCATTTTCATAAATTGACACCCATATTTTATCAACGGGAAGATCCAGTACTTCGGTACAAAATTCCCACGCCCATTTGGTAGCATCCATTTTAAAATAATCGCCAAACGAAAAATTGCCCAGCATTTCAAAAAAGGTACCGTGACGTGCGGTAATACCTACTCGTTCAATATCGGGAGTACGAATACATTTCTGACAAGTAGTAACACGCTTGCGGGGCGGTGTAACTTCTCCTGTAAAATATTTCTTCATTGGCGCCATTCCCGAGTTGATCAGGAGAAGGCTATTGTCATTCTGAGGAATGAGAGGAAAGCTTGGAAGACGAAGATGTCCCTTTGACTCAAAAAAAGACAAGTATTTTTCTCTCAGTTCATTCAATCCTGTCCACTGCATTTTTATCACCTTTTGTTATCAAATTCCGACTATTCAATTTTGCTGTAAAAGAAAAATAAAAAACGGATTTTGATCGCCTGTATGGGACGAAAAAAATCCGTGTTACCACCCAAATTGCATACATCAACGATAGGTTGTATGCCACTCTGTCACCGTAACGTGGTTTAACCGTTGTATTTTGTACAAAGCTCCGAGTCAGCCCAAGCAGCCAATCATAAAAATCTTGCACCATATGATTTTTTCTCTTTGATGACGGTATTGCTTTTTTTCTCATCACAGCATAGAATATTCATTTACATACTTTATTATAACGTTTTTTTTTGTGCTGTCAAGTACATTATCACACTACAAAGCAGAAACCCGACAGAAAATGATTCTGTCGGGTGGACAAATTGTGTAAATTAGATTAATTTGTGAAAATTAGCGACCATTTGTTTCCGTTAACACCAATTCCCACTTTAGTGTATTCTTTACTTAAAATATGGGCGCGATGTCCCGATGATCTCATCCACGCATCCATTACATCCTCTACTGTATCATAACCGCTTCCGATATTTTCCGCCACAGCACTGGTAAATCCTATCCCATACTGTGAAAATACGGTCAGGTAAGCAGAACCGTCAGGTCTGGTATGGGCATATTCGGAATTAAGTTCCTCCGCTCTTACTCCTGCGGCAAAACATAATTCATTATCCAGTGAAATCGTTTTGAGACCATTGGCTGACCTTTGTTGATTGATAAGAGCAAATTCTTTTTTCACTTCGTCAGAAATCACAGTGGTTATGGAAGTGTCTTTGTTGGTAACAGTACCGTTTTTCATTGTACTGATACGGATGATGTATTGTCCCAAATAACGAGGTCTGATCAACGCTGTTCTGGTGGTACTGTATGACTTGGCACAAATCCATGATGTATCGGTGGATTTTTTATAGTATATCGCATACTGTGCCCCTGTTCCGGCGTTTTCTGCTTGTACATAATAGCTGGAACCATAGGATAGAAATTGATATGACTTTACATCCTTCAAAGCTGCCACCGTTTCAATGTGATAATCTTTATGTAATATCTTACCTGCAGCATCTTTAACACTAATTCTTAACTTATAGCTTCCTGTATCGGCAAGCTGAAAAGAACAGGCAGCAGTATTGGAATATGCTTTGATGGTACGGGAAGTCTCATCATTAAATTGATAGGAATAGGCGTATTGATATGGCCGTGTACCTCCGGATGCAGCTGCTGTCATATTGACATTAATACCGGCTTTGTATATTTGATCTGTAACGAGATCGATTTTTGAAGTGTTCGATAATATTTTACCGGTCGTTTTGACACAGCTGACAGTGATAATTTTTTCCTTGCTGTTGCCATTATAATCGTAAACCACACACTTCACTTGATAACTTCCCAGATGAGCAGGTTTAAAAGAGGAATAGTCAACCTTGGTTTTTTCCGCCAGTGTTTTCCAATTTTCACTGCCGTATTGATAATAAAATGAGTATTTATATGGCTGAGTACCGCCGTTTCCGACAGCCGTTATCTTTACGCTTGAATTGATTTCCGGTCGGGAAGTGCTGACCTGAGAAAGGTTGGAAAGTACTTTTGTTGTTTTGTTAATGATAATGACATTAAGATTTTTTTCAACCATTTTTTCCGTTTTGTCTTTCACCAGTACCCGTATAGTATAATACCCTGCCGAGGGGAGATTAACATTGATCTGATTGACAGAGGAATACGGCATATGAGTGATCCAACTGCCCCCTATACATTTATAGGAATAATGATAACGATAAGGTGCTGTTCCGCCGGAAGCTTTACCGTATATCGTCAGTGTGGAACCATAATCCATAACGGAAGCACTAAGCTTGGAATTGTTGGAAAGAGGTTTGGCTGAAGCAATAACGGTAACTTTCTTTTCACTGTAAGAAATCTTATTTTGGCTGTCCTTGGCATACATTCTGAATGTATAACTGCCTGCCTTTGACAGCGTAACAGAAGCTTTATTCTCGGCACTGTAATTTTTCGCCAGTATCCACGAACTATCGTCTGTCTTATAGCTGAATTTATACTGATAAACAGGGGTGCCGCCGCTTGCAGAAGCACTCAAATTAAGCGTTTCACCGGTATATAATGAACTTTCACTGACGGTGCCGACCACCTCTAGGGATGACGCCGCATTAACATCAATACCAACAAAAGAAACGAAACCGAAAAAAAGCACTGCTATGAACAACAGTAACATTTTGATGAAAATTGAAAATTGATGAATTGAGTTATGCTTCATACCAATCACCCTCTATGCATATCATCTAAAAAATATCAACAAGTTATTATATTATTTACATTTTATCATCATTTCTATTTTTATTCAATTATCATAATGCCATATTTTAGAGGTTTATTTCATAAAATTTTAACAATAACTTTTTATATATTTATTTTTGTCAAATATCGTTTGAGAACGACTGTTTTTTTAAACTGATTTGTGCTATAATGAAAACAGAATAATTACTGTAAACGGAGGGTTTGAATTGAATTTTGATGCCTTTTCCGGTGGAATTGAACCGGGCGGTTTAAGAAATAAAAGCGATATTGGTATTTTGATATGCTATATGCTTGATAGTATTGGTAAACCTTTTCTGAAAGAAGACTTGGTATCCGTTATTCAGGAAAACGGACTTGCCAATTATTTTGAAACATTATCTTCGATTTCAGATCTGATAAAATGTAACAACATTGAATATGCAGATGACCAACAGGAATATGTTCAAATCACCAAAAATGGTAAATTGATTTCTCGTCAGCTTCATACCAATCTTTCACTTTCTATTCGACAAAAGGCCATCCGTGCTGTTGCCAACTTTATGGAAAAACGCAAAGTAGAACGTGAAAATCCCGTTTCTATCCGAAAAGTCGAGGGGGGCGGTTATAACGTAACATTTAGGATCACCGATGGTATGCGTGATTTGATGTCACTCACGCTGTTCGTTCCTGACTTATCTGAAGCTAATGCGGTAAAACGCAATTTTCACAAAAATCCCGAAAGAATATATTCTATTGTGCTTGCCGCTGTTATCGGTGAAAAAGAAATGATCAACGAAGCACTGAAGGAGCTGAAAAAATGAGCAATACACTTGATAAAATCAATTTTGACGAGGCTGCCTATTTCTATAAATCTCCCGATGCTTTGGTGGATTACAGTTTGATGCAAAGCTTTAGCCTGATCAAAAGCTCGATCGAAGTGTTGGCATATTATGGCGTAAGAGAATTTACACCGGCAGATATACGGGATTTTTTTAAACACATTCAGCTTGTACAAAAAAAGAACGGACGAGTATTTATTCCTTCTCCCAAAAAAGTGGAAAGCGTTCTGGAATGTTATACGTTGGAGGGGAAAAATTGTCTGCATTATCAAAACGGCAGCTATTTCGTACAATCCTGGGACTGCAGCGGATATGGATTTGAATTGGAACGCAAACAACAAAAAGCAAACGGCATTATATAATGTCGCTTGCTTTTTACTTTTATTCGGTTTTCCCTCGACTATTGACAGAAATCCTAAAAAAACAGACTGTATGATAATTTTCATACAGTCTGTCATTCACGTTGACAAAAATTACTTCTTTCCTTCGCCAAAAATATTAAATCTGAAAAGCTTTGATTCATCTTCAGGATTTTGGCACTCGATATGAGCGTTAGTAATTTTACCGCCCTCGATCAGCTGCGTAAGACCGATGAGCTGGCAGAGCTTGCTCTTGAGATTAAGACGGTCACCTTCATCAGTTACTAAAAATACATCACCTTCGCAGGTGTCGATTACGGAAAGGAAAGACTGAACATCTACGTCATGAAGTTCGATTGGCATATTACTTACCTCCTATAAGTTCCGAATTGATTTAGTAAGCCTTTCGCTTACTGACATAATTATAGCATATAAATTGCTCTTGTCAATTAGTTTTCAAAAAAAAACGCACCTTTACTTATGGAACTTTTACAACAATTAACATTAATATTTGTATATATTGCACATTAAGTGTTGACTGGTTGAATTTTACCGTCTGCTATTCTGATACATCGTTGTGCCATTGCAGCTACTTGGTTGTCGTGAGTAATCAACACAACTGTTGTTCCTTCGGTATTAAGATTTTTAAGGAGCTGCATAATTTCAAAGCCGGATTGACTATCCAGGTTTCCTGTAGGTTCATCGGCAAGAATTAATTTTGGGTTTGCTGCAACGGCACGTGCAATCGCCACCCTTTGTTGTTGTCCGCCTGACAATTCATTAGGCATATGAGTAGCTCTGTGCTCCAAGCCAACTCGTTTTAAAGCGTTAGCTGCAATTCCAGCTCTTGTTTGTTTTTTAATCCCTCTATAAAACAGCGGCAGTTCCACATTTTCCTGTGCAGTTAATGTGGGTATCAGATTAAAGCCCTGAAAGATAAACCCGATAACATTATTTCTGAAATAAGAGAGCTCGTGTTCATTCATATCGCCAACCAGTTTGCTGTCAAGAAAATATTCCCCACTGCTGGGAGTATCAAGACATCCAAGAATATTCATCAAAGTAGATTTTCCGGAGCCTGATTGACCGATCACAGCAACGAACTCTCCTTTTCTGATATGAAGATCCGCATTGATCAGTGCATTCACACAGCCGCCCTTTGTATAGTATGTTTTGCAAATCTTTGATAAAACAATTACGTCATCCATAGCGTATAACCTCACTTACCATTATTATAATTGATTTTCATTGCTGATGGTTAGTCTGTTATTATTTTGGCAGAATAACGTGATTTTATCATAGAAAAGCTTATTGAAGACGTATGTTATTTTGAATTCTCCTTGTTATGGAAATAATCGCAGAAATTCTTCATACAACATTGTTCACATTTAGGGTTTCTGGCGTCACATACAGCTCTTCCGTGCAGTACAAGCCGATGGCAAAAATCGTTCGATTTTTCAGAGGGCAAAAGTTCTCTTAAAATTTTTTCAATCTTAACAGGATCCTTGATATTGTGAAATCCCAATCGAGAAGTCAACCGGATACAATGCGTATCAACCACCACAGCAGGTTTGCCGAAAATATCACCCACTACCAGATTAGCAGTTTTTCTTCCCACTCCGGGCAGTTTTATAAGCTGTTCTATTGTATCGGGAACCGAGCCGTTATATTGATCACAAAGCATTTTACACATAGCAACAATATCTCGTGCTTTTGTTCTATAAAATCCACACGAATGGATATAATCTTCCACTTCGCTAACATCCGCCTGAGCAAAATCTTCGACAGTCTGAAATCGCTCAAAAAGTGCGGGAGTAACCATATTAACTCTTTTATCAGTGCATTGTGCCGCCAATCGTGTAGCAATCAACAGCTGAAGCGGTTCTGTATACACAAGAGAACAAATTGCTTCGGGATATTCTTTTTCCAAAGCTTCCACGGCAGCGGCGGCTTTTTCTTTGTCATTCATTATTGATCACCTGAATAAAGTTTCACGCAGGACACTGCGATGCAATCTCCTGCGAAACAACATTGTTTTATTGGTAGAAATTTCCATAGACCACGTTTTACATTTGGTTTGATTGATTTTTATATGGTTGTCATATGGCAATGGCTGTGAAATAAACGATAGTTATTTTTTCTTGGCTGCGATTTCTTCCAATGCGAGTTGGAGGAAATCATCCAGCGGCATAGAACCGAGGTCGGCTTGTTTGCGTGAACGCACAGAAACAGTACCATTTTCGAGTTCTTTACTGCCAATAACAAGCATATATGGAATTTTTTCAAGCTGAGCCTCACGGATTTTATAGCCGATTTTTTCACTTCTTAGATCTGTTGTAACACGAATACCGGCAGCAGCAATTTTTTCTTCAATTTCCTTCGCCTGTTCCGCCAGATTTTCGCTGAGAGGCAGTACGCGAACCTGTTCCGGACTCAGCCAAAGCGGAAGTGCACCGGCAAAATGCTCAAGCATATAAGCCAAAGTTCTTTCATAGCATCCCAACGATGTTCTGTGAATAATATAGGGAAGTTTTTTCTGACCATCAGTATCAATGTAATACATACCAAATTTTTCAGCGAGCAGCATATCAATTTGAATAGTAACGATCGTGTCCTCTTTACCAAATACATTCTTATACTGAATATCGAGTTTAGGACCATAGAAAGCAGCCTCATCTATACCGACCTCATAATCAAGACCGATATTGTCAAGAATTTTCTTCATAACGGCCTGAGCTTCTTCCCACTGTTCTTTGGTGCCTTCATATTTGTTATTCGGGTTAGCAGGATCCCATTGAGAAAATCTGAACGTACAGTCTTCCAGCAGACCTACTGTCTCAAGGCAATATTTAGCCAATTCCAGGCAACCCTTAAATTCCTGTTCCAACTGGTCAGGGCGAAGAATATAATGTCCTTCCGAAATAGTAAACTGTCTTACACGGATCAAACCATGCATTTCACCGGATGCTTCATTTCTGAAAAGAGTAGACGTTTCAGTCAGACGCATCGGGAGCTCACGATAAGAACGCTGTTTGTTTAAGTAAACCTGATATTGGAACGGACAGGTCATCGGACGAAGTGCAAAACATTCTTTTGTTTCATCATCGGGATCACCCAGTACAAACATACCGTCCAAATAATGATCCCAATGGCCCGAAATTTTGTACAATTCACGTTTAGCAAGGAGAGGAGTTTTGGTAAGCAAACAACCTTTTGATTGTTCCACATCTTCTATCCATCTCTGCAAAAGCTGAATAACCCTTGCACCCTTGGGAAGGAGCACAGGAAGTCCCTGACCAACATAGTCAACAGTGGTAAAGTATTCCAGTTCACGGCCGATTTTGTTGTGATCACGCAACTTTGCTTCTTCCAGCATTTTAAGATGTTCTTCCAGCATAGATGCTTTTGGAAACGATACACCGTATACACGGCAAAGCTGATTATTTTTACTGTCACCTCTCCAGTAAGCTCCTGTACAAGCGGTAAGCTTGATAGCTTTGATGACAGAAACATTCATCAAATGAGGACCGGCACACAAATCTGTAAACTCACCCTGTTTGTAGAAACTGATAGGTTCTCCCTTGTCACTGTGTTCTTTGCACAGTTCTACTTTGTAAGGCTCTTCCATTTCTTCAAGAAGCTTTACAGCATCCTGAGGCTGCAATTCAAAGCGTTCAACATCCAGTCCTTCTTTGACGATTTTTTTCATTTCGGCAGTTATTTTCTCCAGATCTTCAGGAGAGAATGGTTTCTCTACATCAAAATCATAATAGAAACCACTATCGATTGCCGGACCAATAGCAAATTTGGCCTGCGGATACAGTCTTTTGACAGCCTGAGCAAGAACGTGAGAAGAGGTGTGCCAGAATGCCTTCTGACCATCCTTGCTGTCGAAAGTAAGTATTTCAAGCTGACAGTCGTTGTCAATAGGTGTTCTCAGATCGCACACTTCTCCGTTAATACGGCAGGCACAGGCGGATTTATACAGCCCCATACCAAGACTTTTGGCAACTTCCGCAGCGGTAGTGCCGTTTTCAAACTCCTTTATTACTTCGTTTTTGAGCTTTACTTTAACCATTTTGATTACCTCCGTTTAGTTCTATTCGGACAGATACCGTAAAAAATCCCCGCCCCTAAGCATAACACTTAGGGGCGGGGCATATGCTCCACGGTTCCACCCTATTTTAACGGTACAGTGTACCGCCCTCTGATGAGAAAAACTCGACGCCCGTTAACGCAGGCAAGACGTTACAGCTTAGGAAAAATCGTTCGCCGTACTGCTCCAAGGCGGTGCCTGATCAACTGTGCATACAGCGGCTTTCAGCCGACGACCGCTGTTCTCTGGCTGCATAATCTATATGATCAAGTTCCTTTTCAACGCATTTAATGATCTTATGTATAACCAATCATAACACTAATTTGAGTAGTTGTCAACAGATAAATTCAGGACAAATTGAGATAAAATATCCTTACCCGCCGATATATTTCGGATAAATGTCTGCGACAAGAATACTGGCAGCATAACCATTCATTTTATCGGGCGAAGGACTGCGTCACTACACTGTTGTCCGATGAATCGGAAGACACTTCGGCAGAGGGTTCTTCGGAAACGGCAGAATAATTTTCCGGTATATCAAAAATATCTTTTGTGCTGATATTTTGAGATACTGTTCTGAATTCAAAGGTTGTTTTGCCCTTTGAAGTTTTCATAACTTCGGCATAAGGTACGCCGTCTTTGAAGTAATAAATAACGGAAGCATCCCCCAACAAACTGCCAGAAGCTTCTGAACTACTGGTAATTTGATATTTTTCAAATTCAACATCCACTTGTTTATCGGAATCGATATTTTGATATTTCGTTTTTCCCGAGTCCTCCAGTAACAAATGGTTTGTCAGTCCCAAACAAATATCTGTCGTATATTGTTCTGCATAATAAACCTCACCGTCAGGGTAAGGAGAAACGGTGTAACTGCTGGTGGTATCATCAATATTATAGAGCATATTATTTTTGATGACACAGTGATTAAATGTTTGATCTGATTTGAGCATATTAAGACCGGCAACAGCATTTTGGGTGTCCAAAGCAATAATGTAATCGTAGACATAAATGCTGCTTTCCGCCTGAGAGGAGTTGCTTGTTGTATTTCCATAAGCCTCCACAGTCATTTTGACATCAATATAATACTTGTTGTTTTTCCATAGCTTGCCGAATGAATTTTCCAGTAAATTTCCTACCGTAACGGGTGTGGAGGTGTTGTCGGAAGAAGAACTTTCCGTATAGGAAATTTGATTATCGGAATTCTCGGATCGCTCGGAAGAACTTTCTTCTTCTGTACGGAATACAGCACAGCCTGACGATAAAGAAAGCATTGCGGCGGTGAGCAGGAGTGAAAGAAATTTTTTCATAAAAACATCTCCGTATATTTTTTATCATTGTAACATAGCCGCAGAATATAGTCAATCGGTGAATAATTTTCTGTCAAAGAAATTGTTGAAAATATTTATACATTTACCATATTTTACCGATATACAATTTAGATTATTTGTCATATTGACATTTTACCTATTTTGATGTTTAATAGTAATAGGAAAATGGTGATAGTATACTAAAAATATAGGAGGTGATGTAGAATGCTAGAACTGTATGGACAAGGAGTATCTACCGGAATTGCCATCGGAACAATTAGGCATTATGTCAATGTCAGTGAAAATGTAAAAAAATATAAAGTGGAAGATGTAAGGACAGAACTGGAAAGATACCGCCAAGGAATGAAAATGGCGAAAATACAGCTTCAGAAACTGTATGATGAAGCTTGCAGCCAAGTTAGTAAAAGTGAATCGGTTATCTTTCAGACACATATTATGATTTTGGAAGACTCCAAATTCGTCGAAAATACAGAAGAAATCATTAAAGTCAGAAAACTGAATGCAGAGTATGCTGTGAGCTATACGGCAAAGATGCTGGCAGAAATATTCAAGGGACTGGATGACGAATATCTGAAATCAAGATATACGGATATTTTAGATGCCGGAAATACCTTGATCAAAATATTGCAGAATAAGGAACAGAAGAAAGATGCGGAGTCGAAACAGCCGATGATCATAGCAGCAAAAGAATTGATGCCGAGTGAAACCGTAAGCTTGAAAAAAAACACGCTGATCGGATTTGTAACAAATATCGGATCCCCTAATTCGCATACAGCTATTCTGGCACGGACAATGGGACTGCCGGCAGTGACGCAGATCGATAAAGATTTGTCGGAATTTGACGGTTGTACGGCAATCGTAGACGGTCAACTGGGCAAGGTCTATATCAATCCCGATAAAAACACGATGGCTCTGTATCATGCCAAAAAAGAACGCTACAATAAACAAAGAGACAATCTGAAACGTCAGATCGGTCTTCCATCAGTGAGTAAAAACGGTCAAAAAATCATTCTTTCGGCTAACATAGGAATGCTGGAAGATATTGAAAATGTTGAGGCAAATGATGCAGATGGAGTAGGATTGTTCAGAAGTGAGTATCTTTTTCTTAATCGAAATTCCGTTCCAAGTGAAGAAGAACAATTTGAGGCATATAAACGAGTAATAACGGAATTCAAAAAATCAGGAGTCGTTATTCGTACAGCAGATTTGAGTGCTGATAAAGGAATTGACTATATTGATATGCCGAATGAAAAAAATCCTTCAATGGGATTTCGGGGAATTCGTGTTTGTCTGGCAAATTCGGATATGTTCAAAACTCAGCTGCGTGCGTTATATCGTGCTTCTGTTTACGGAAAACTGAAGATTTTACTGACGATGATCAATAATACCGAAGAAGTAAATTATGTAAAGAGAATTATTAAGAGCGTGAAAAGAGAATTGCGTGCCGAGGGAAAACAATATAATGATAATGTTCAGTTGGGAATAATGATTGAAACACCGGCAGCAGCTATTATCTCCGACGAATTATGCAGTATGGTTGATTTCGTCAGTATCGGTACCAACGATCTGACACAATTTACACTTGCGATTGATCGTGCCAACCAGAAATTGGAGTATTCCTATGAGCCTTACCATAAAGCTATTCTGAGGTTGATAAAACTGGTAGTTAAAAATGCTCATCAATGCGGCATACCCGTATCTGTCTGCGGAGAGCTTGCTTCAGATACTAAATTGACTCCGTTCTTTTTGGCACTAAAGACAGATGAACTTTCAATGGCTCCTTCAAAAATTTTGCAGGTCAGAGCAAAAGTACGTGAAACCAATACAGAAATGATACCTAAATTGCTCAAAGAACTCTAAGAAAGCACTGAATAAAAATAAAAAGGGCGAAATCAACGGAGAACCGCTGATTTCGCTTTATTTTTATTTTCCGCTTCGATTAGTTTTTAGCACCATACTGTGCATAATAATTATCAATCGCTGCTTTCAGCTTATCATCAATAATGATTTTGCCTTTATATTCTTTATTGTACAAATGCTCAATTACCTCTGCCATTGTGACGATAGCAGTTGTTTTGAGTCCATACTTCTCTTCTATCTCACAGAGAGCACTCTTTTCACCTTGACCTCTTTCCATACGGTCAACCGATACCACCAGTCCTACAGGAGAAATTTCTCCCTGTGCCTTGATAATTGGAAGTGTTTCTTCGATAGACGTTCCAGCAGTTGTGACATCTTCTATAATAACTACTTTATCACCATCATTGATCGGACTGCCAAGAAGAATTCCCTTATCCCCGTGATCTTTGATTTCTTTACGGTTAGAACAGTATCGAATGTCCTTACCGTATTTTTCGCTGATAGCAATGGTTGCGGCAACAGACAATGGAATACCTTTATATGCCGGTCCAAACAGAACATCAAACTCCAATCCAAACTTATCATTGATTGCTTCGGCATAATACTGTCCCAGTCTTCTCAGCTGAGCACCTGTTCTGTAAAATCCTGTGTTGACAAAAAACGGTGTTTTCCTTCCGCTCTTAGTGACAAAATCACCAAATTTCAACACTTGACAATCTACCATAAACTCAATAAATTCTTGTTTATAAGCTTCCATAATAACCCTCCAAAGTTCGATTACTGTCATTAATATAACATAATTTTTCCATTCTGTAAAGAAGAGAATACATAATATATCCAGAAAAGTATTCAAAGCAAAAATTTCTTTTAAAATCAAACCTTCCCTTCTTATTTTGCATAAAATAAAAAAGCTGCCCGAGAATGAACAGCTTAGAACAAATCTTAGTTTTTTATTTCTCTTCCCAAAAGATAATCAACAGATACCTCAAGAATATCGGCAAGTGCTACAAGCTCAATATCTGTTACATATCTTATCTGACCCTCCAGTTTTGAAAGACCGGAGGCATTCATATCGACACCTCTTACTTGAAGCTGTGCCAGCAATTCTTTCTGCTTCATTCCTTTTTTCTTACGTGCTTCTTCTACTCTTACTCCTATAAGATTTCTTGATCCGAGTGCTTGCTTTCGCAATCTCATGGATGACACCTCACTAAAAATATGTTGTAGTACTCTTAAAATTATAAATTATTATGTTTTAAATAACAATAGCAATTATGTAAGAATATTATTGTTGAAATTTGTCCAAAAAATAATTTAGGGCAAAACTTTGTACAAAAAAGTCGGTTAATAGTTGTTTAAGTTTTTGGTCTTTTATTTTTATTGGTAAAAAAGAATAATAATAACATTCACTATATATTATCCGGCAAACCACTCAAATATTATTTATGATAACATATTTTTATTTATTTATTATTACATAAAAAAATTAAAAAAACTTTGAAAAATTTCTTTTTTCTATTGCAATTTAAAAAAAGATGGTGTATAATTGATAATATCAAATTGATAATTTCAATTTAAAAATAAGAACAAGGGAGTGCATTCGTATGAAACACAACAAAAAATTATCCGAACTTTTTGGTGACTTTGAAAATGTTTATCGCTGGTTCTCTTCCCTCCATTCTATTTCTTTACCGAATGTAGACAACACTGTTCATATTATTGTAGATATGATCAATGGGTTTGTTAAAGAAGGTGCTTTGTCAAGTACCGAGGTTCTCTCTATTAATCAGTCTGTTGCTGATTTTACCGTTAAATGTAAACAAAATAACATTGTCAATATTGCCTTGGCAGATATGCATACCAATGACAGTACCGAATTTCAGACTTATCCTGTTCACTGTCTCAAAGGTACCTTAGAAAGTCAAATAACAGACGAAATTAAAAATGCCGATGCCCATATTACTGTATTTGGCAAAAATTCCACTAACGGTTATCTTGAAAAGGAATTTCGTGATATGCTCATTCATTCAGGAAAAACTACTTTTATTATTACTGGTGACTGCACCGATATGTGTGTTATCCAGCTTGCCTTGGCACTTAAAGCCGATTTTAACCGCAGAAATATCAGCAGCAGAGTTATCGTCCCCTATGAACTGACTGCTACCTGTACGCTTCCCAGCCACGATCCGGAATTGGCTGAAATAATGGCTCTCTATATTATGAACACCAACGGTATAGAAATTGTTAAAAATATTCTGTAAAGTGACTATGACTACTTAGTATGATGCAGCCAGTTCCCTTTATCATTAATCCAGAAAGGAAAATTATCTATGACTTACAATAAAATTAATCTGACAATGCTTACAGACTTCTACGAGCTGACAATGGCAGGCGGATATTTTGAAAATGGTATGAAAGATATTATCGCTACCTTTGATATGTTTTATCGCAGAAATCCCGATAAAGGAGGATTTGCTATTATGGCAGGTCTGGAACAGGTGATTGATTATCTGTGCCATCTTGAATTTACCACCGAAGATATTGATTTTCTCAGACAAAAACATATTTTCAGTGAACCGTTCCTTGACTATCTTGCCAACTTCAAATTCACCTGTGATGTATGGGCCGTTGAAGAAGGTACTCCTATCTTCCCCAATGAACCGATCGTCACGGTCAGAGGTCCCATTATTCAGGCACAGTTGGTAGAAACAATGATTTTGCTCACTATTAATCATCAGAGTCTTGTTGCCACAAAAGCCAACAGGATTGTCAGAGCCGCTAACGGAAGAGGAATTATGGAATTTGGATCCAGACGTGCTCACAGTTATGACGGTGCTGTTTACGGTGCCCGTGCCGCTTATATCGGCGGCTGTGTCGGTACTGCCTGCACCATTTCGGACAGGGACTTTGATATTCCTGCTCTTGGTACAATGGCTCACAGCTGGATACAATCCTTCGACAGCGAGTATGAAGCATTTTGCGCTTACGCTAAACGCTATCCCAATAGCTGCACTCTTCTGGTAGACACTTACAATGTCCTGAAATCAGGTATTCCTAATGCTATCAAAACTTTCGATCATATTTTGAAGCCGCTCGGCTGCCGTCCAAAAGGCATTCGTATTGACAGTGGAGATATTACCTATTTGTCAAAAAAAGCAAGAAAAATGCTCGATGATGCCGGATACAGCGATTGCCAAATTTGCGCATCTAATTCACTTGATGAATATATCATTGCTGATATGCTTCATCAGGGTGCTCCCATCGACAGCTTCGGTGTGGGCGAACGTTTGATCACCGCCAGCTCTGAGCCTGTGTTCGGCGGTGTGTATAAAGTTGTATCCATTAACAAAAACGGTAAGGAAATCCCTAAAATTAAAATCAGCGAAAATGTCGCAAAAATTACCAATCCTTGCTTCAAAGAGCTTTACCGTCTTTACGACCGTGCTACCAACAAAGCGATTGCTGATGTAATTACGATGTTTGATGAAGAAATTGACGATACAAAGCCTTACGTCATTTTTGATTCGGAACACATATGGAAACGTAAGATCGTCACTGACTTTAAAGCAGTCAAGATCCGTAAACATATTTTTAACAGAGGAAAATTGATCTATCAAATACCGTCCATAGAAGAAATCAAAGAACGCTGCCAAACACAGTTGGGCACACTCTGGGAAGAAGTAAAAAGATTTGAAAATCCTCACACCTATTACGTCGATCTCTCAAAAGAACTGTGGGAAGAAAAACAACGTTTGCTGAATATCAATCAAGCTTGATGCATAAATGCCGTAATCATCGAAAGAACCGTTGTAGAGAACAAACTGTGTTCCCCACAACGGTTCTTGGTTTATTCGCTGAACAGTGCCTTTCTGGCTTCTATCAGACTGCCACTCATAATTTTGTATTTTGCAGGACATTCTCCCTTGATTTCCGGAGAAATATTGGTATGTAAATATAAGGAGTCCATCCCCGCATTATAAGAACCTTGTATATCCGTACGATAGTCATTTCCTATCATAATGCTTTCGTGAGGATCAAGTCCGTGCTTGTCAAGGATACGACGGTAAAAATAAATATCAGGTTTGGCACATCCTTCATCCGATGATATAAGCACATCTTCAAACTTTTCATAAATACCAAGCATCCGTATTTCAGGCTCAGTAAAAATACGCTGTGCATTGGACAAAAGATATGCCTTACCTCCGTGGTTTTGAATAGCATCAAAAAGTTCATTAACACCGTCATATAATTGAATGTACTTCAATGACAATGCTCTGAAGGTTTTGCCGGTAGCAATAGCAAGCTCCATAGAAGCTTCTACTCCTTTTTCCTTGAACAGCCTTTGAAATACATACTCTATCTGCGGCTCGGGATTGGTAGTATATTTTTCAGCAGGAACCAATTCAGTTTGTTCCTGAACGTATTGGTTATACTTCTTTTTCAATTCGGAAACGGAATACTTTGCCCCGTTCATTGCATAAATATTCACCATATTTTTCCATAAACTCGGTTTATACTCATTAGTGTTAATATCAACCAATGTTCCATAAAGATCAAAGATATAATTTTTGTACATTTTGTACCTCCTACTTTATTATTTTATGATATGGTTATATTTTAATATATTAAATGAAAGATTGCAACAATATACTTTGATTTTGTTCTTAACGGCAAACAAAAAATGAAATGTCAAAATAAATGTTTTCTTTCACCTAAAATATGATATAATGCGTCTATAGGAAAGGAGAGATATTAATGAAAAAAATATTCATTGCCATTCTTATTGGCGTAACTGTTATTTCAGCGGTATCCTGCAGTGCTTCAGATAAGGACTATATCTCAACCAGTTCGGAATTATCTCAAGCATCGGATACCGCTGACCCATCTTCATCAGAGAAAGATTCTATGATTGACAATCTTGTTGACGTAAATCAATTAGGTGACAAAACCAAAACCAATATAATCGACGTTCTTGAAAACGATAGTATGGATCTTTCTGTAAACGGAAAACTGACTGTGACCGGAGGTATCACTGTTGAATTGAATTGTACACTTGCCAAATCAGATAATTGTTTGTATTTTGATTTGGGGTTGGGTGACAGTCATATTAAAACAATCCAAAATGCAGACGGCAGATACCGTGTCAACGATAAAGACAAAACTGCTGTTCTCGAAAATATCAATGAAGAAACCTCTTCATTCTCTTCTAAGGATGATAAACTTGTCAAAATGGTACTCTCTTATATTTCTTCCGCTTTGGGATTAGATGACATTCATTTCAAAGGTACCGGAAACGAAGAATATAACGGTCAACAATATGACTTTGAAGAATACAGCAACAGCAATGGAGCAGTAAAGGTTTATTTCGATCATTCTGTTCCCCAGTATATCGTCAGCACAAAAGACAGCGGTCAACAATCCGTTATTACTATACACAAGCTCAGTAAAGAACCCGACAGCAAGCTCTTTATTATTCCGTCAGACTATCAAATAACAGAATAAATTCATTGAGTGCAATGAAAAAACCGAGTAATTCAACTGCGAATGTACTCGGCTTTTTTCATTTTTCTCATAAACCAAACGAGCGTTATATAAATCAGCCATCCGATAATGGCTCCTGATGTATTAAGGATAAGATCATCCACATCGCTGGTACGATCCAAAGGAAGCTGACCTAACTCAATCACTAAAGAAAGACAAAATCCTGCCAATGCAGTTTTTCGGACACTGCTTTGGTAAAAATAAGCCAAACACATTCCTATCGGAACAAACACACCAATATTGCCCAGAATATTCAGCAAAAACAACCGATAACTACTGTCTGAGTGATTGCGGCTGATAATTTGTTCTCGAATAATGGAAAACGGTATTAAATTGATTTCATTAGCTCCACCCGTGTCTACTACCCACGTCTGCACAAAAAGCAGAGTTAGGTATATGACAAACATCAGCATTACTACTTCTCGAAAAGGATCATCCAACTTTTTTCTCTTAATACTGCCCTTTAACCCCAGATAAATCATTCGCAAAATCACATACATCGGCAAAACGATCAAAACAAAAGGAAATCCATCTGTCAAAAATGAAAAAACAAATTCTGTTATATTTTTCACTTATCTCCCAGCTCTCTTGCGATGTCCATTATACGCTGTATACGGTGATTAGCTCCTGAACGGCTGATCGGAGCAGAAAGGGCTGCTCCTAATTCCCTGAGATTATATTCGGGATTATCAAGTCGAACCTGTGCCAACTCTCTTAAATCATCAGGAAGGAAATCCAATCCCCGCTTTGTTCGGATAAGCTCGATCGCACGGAGCTGTTTGGCAGAGGCATCCGCCGTTTTTTTGATATTGGCCGTTTCGGAATTGATTTTTCGATTTACTCGATTACGTACGGATTTCAGCATTTTGTTTTGAATAATTTCCAGCGTAGACATCGGTGCACCGATATACGTCAGCATATCCGCAATATGATCACTGCCTTTGATATACACCACATAGCTGCCTTTGCGTTTGATCACACTGGGATCCGTATGGATTTCCTCGATTTCGGAAATGATACGTTCCAAATCCGAAGCAAGATGCATATGAGGCACCACAAATTCCATATGATAATCTTTTTCGGGATTAGTAACGTTACCGCACACCAAAAATACACCACGCAAAAATGAAGAAAAACATTCATCGTTTTCTATATTGGCACGGTTGATACGCAAGCTCGGATGTTTGGAAGAATGACCGAAATAGTCAAATATTTGCTCGCAGTCATTTTTATCGGGAACGGACAAAGTAAAAATACTTCCCTCTCCTCCCCGTCGTGTTAAATTAACTGTCAATTCTACAATCGTACCCGTCACTTCCGGTATCAACTGTGCATAAAGCAATGCAACAGGTCGGCATTCTGTAGTAAGTGAAAGGGCAGAATGAGTGAATACTTTCGAAAACAAAATCATTCCGTATACCAGAGATTTTTTTTGTTCTTCATCGATCACATCACACGCACAAAGTTCCGCTTTCGTTTGCTTTGAAAATGACATTCATCATCACCGCTAATCTTTTCCTATATCTCTATGATGTACAATTACCCTCTGACCTGTTTCTAAAATATGGTCAAACAAAACTCTAGTAAGCGTGACTGAGCGGTGTTTTCCGCCCGTACATCCCACTGCGATCACAAGTTGACTTTTTCCTTCCCTTAAATACAGCGGTAAAGAATAGTCAACCAGCGAGAGCATTCTTTCAGCATAGCCCTTTGACTGATCAAATTGCATTACATAATCATATACACACGCATCCAGTCCCGTATGATGTTTCAGTTCCGAAATATAAAACGGGTTAGGCAGACATCTGACGTCGAAAACCAAGTCCGCTTCTGCCGGGAGTCCGTATTTGAACCCAAAAGAAAGACAGGTAACAGTCATTCCAAACGAAGCGTTGCCTAAAAATAAAGCTGTAATTCTTTCTTTTAACTGTGTTTGTGACAACAGCGAAGTATCTATTACATAGTCTGCACGTGCCTTTACGTGTGTAAGAAGCTCCCTCTCTAAATGAACCGCATCCTCTATAGAACCTTTACTGATGTCATGCAGAGGATGTTTCCGCCGTGTTTCTTTAAATCGTCTGAGCAATACATCGTCACGAGCATCCAAAAATAAAATTTTATATTTCTTCTTCTCTGCTTTAAGCTTATCCAGCGAGTCAAAAAGATCATCGAATACGTCACCTGCACGGATGTCCGTTACAACAGCTATTTTTTTCATATGCTCGTCTGAAGATTTCTCGCATAAATCGTAAAAAGTCGATACCAGCATCGGAGGAATATTATCTACACAATAAAAACCAATATCCTCCATATTCCGCATAGCTACAGACTTGCCTGCACCTGAAAGACCTGTAATAATGATAAATTCCATTTTATATCCCACCTGATTTGTTTTCACTGTTCCTGCCGGATTTTAACCGACAAACTTCACCTCACAGCAAAGTTCTACTCCCTTTTGCTCTCTGACCACTTTTTTGATATGCTCTATCAAAGCCTTCACATCCTCAGCGGTGGCTCCCCCCTCGTTTACAATAAATCCGGAATGTTTTGGACTTACCTGTGCCCCTCCAATGGTACAGCCTTTTAATCCGCACTCTTCTATCAGTGCCGCTGCATAATAGCCCTCAGGACGTTTGAATACACTTCCCGCACTCGGATGATTGGTAGGCTGTTTTGTCCGACGACGGTTCATCAGGTCCTGCATACGATCACTGATCACATTCGGATTTTTATATTCCAAACGTACGGTAGCATCCAAAATGACATTGTCCGTGTCGGTGTAAATACTGTGTCTGTAAGAAAAATCGTGTTCATTTTCCTTATGTTTGCGGATATTACCGTTACTGTCCATGTAAGTCGATTCTACCACAACGTCTTTGATCTCGCCTCCATAAGCTCCTGCATTCATATATACTGCACCACCAACAGAACCTGGAATGCCCCAAGCAAACTCCAATCCGCCAAGCGACATCTTTCTGGCATAAACGCACAGCCCAGCTAAAGTGACTCCTGCACCACATTTGATCATCGTATCATTGATGGGAGTGATGGCACTAAATTCTCCTCCAAGTTTAATCACTACCCCCCTGATGCCACTATCCGATACCAACAGATTGGAACCGAGTCCGAGTATAAAATACGGAACAGAACGTTCTTTACATAATAAAATAATATGCTTCAGTGCCTCGACATTCTTTACTTCACACAGACAATCTGCATTGCCTCCAATGTGAAAACTGGTATGAAGTGTCATCGGTTCATCCAAATATATATCCGTTTCTTCTGCTTTTAAAAGTTCAATAAATTCTTTGCTAAGCTGACTAACCATAAACCCCCCCGCATCAATCCATTATCATCCATTTTGCCGCAACGGCAATAAGATTACTGTTGGACTTTTGCCTATTGCCCTTACCGAATTGATGCTTACACTATGAAAATTTTTTCGGTTGGAAACCGTTCTCTATATTATATAATATAGAATATTTCTTTGCAAGCTTGTCATACCAGATGACTTAAAACTCGATTTGTTTCACTGTGTTATCCTCTTCTTCGGGATAGTCCAGTCCCAAAAGTGAAAACAACTCCCGAGCTGCATTATAACCCATTTTTCGCTGACGATTATTCATCGCTGCCACCTCAATAATAACAGCAAGATTTCGTCCCGGTTTTACGGGGATGGTGAGGATCGGCACCTCATTACCGAGAATTTCTGTCATTTCGTTGCTCATTCCCATTCTGTCATACACTTTTTTATTATCCCATATTTCAAGATTGATGACCATATCTATTTTTTCACTCAACTTGACAGAACCCATACCAAAGATTCGTCTGGCATTGATAATACCTATGCCCCTGAGTTCAATAAAATGACGAATGTTTTCGGGGGCAGATCCGATCAGCTGTTTGTTGGAAATACGTCTGATCTCTACAGCATCATCTGCAATAAGCCGATGTCCCCTTTTGATCAATTCTATAGCTGTTTCACTTTTTCCTACGCCGCTGTCACCGACTATCAAAAGTCCTTCACCGTAAACTTCCACTAATACTCCGTGACGTGTGACTCTTGGAGCAAGCTCTACATTCATAAACGTGACAAGTGATGCTGAAAGAGATGAGGTTGCATCAGAGGAACGAAGCACAGGAATTTTATTTTTTTCTGCTGCGGACATCAGTTCCCCGTAAGGAATAATGCCTCTGGCTATAATAATGGCAGGAGGCTGCAAAGCAAAAATACGGTCGATAACGTGAAAACGCTGTTCAGAACTAAATCTGTTGAGATAGCTGTTCTCTGTGTTGCCAAACAAAATAATTCGTGAATTATCGAAAAAGTCCAAAAAGCCTGTCAGTTCCAGCCCCGGACGAGTAATGTCCTTTGAATAGACCTGAATTTCATCAGGGTTATTAGGCATATAGGCAACGTCAAGCTCAAGCTCGGATATAATTTTTGATAAGGATACGGAAAATTTTTTTTCCAAGATAGCATCCCAACTTTCTATGTTTTATAATTAAGATAATATATATTATACATTATTTTTTAATTTTTTGAAAGGCTTTTTATAAATATTTCTACAAATCAGTAAATTTATTTGTCAAAATTAGAGAAACTATTTCGATTTTGCAAAGAATATGGTATAATGATGTTAATTTATTTTTCACGGTGATGATATGCGTATTGTTATTTTTACGGAGATTTTTACTCCTTATGTCAGCGGAATAGCAAGCTATGTGGAGGTACTCAAAAAAGATCTTGTGAAACTGGGACATCAAGTTCTTATTGTAACCTCTTCGCTGCATACAGAAAAAACTTTTTTTAAAAACGGAGTGATCAGATGTCCCGCCAGATTAAGTTACAACAAATATGGATATGAATGCAAAAATACGAATGACAAAAAAATGCTGACACTCATCAAAAAGTTCAAACCCGATGTTTTTCATATTCAAACAGATACCAGACTGGGTTATTTGGGGATTAATCTTGCTGACAAAATGAACCGTCCTGTTGTGTTTACGATACATGACTATTATGCGGACCGATTTGCCTCTGAAAAATCAAAATTAATATGGGGAATTAAAACATTATTTGAACGACAGCATTTCAGAGATATGATCGACAATGCTGATGTACTTACCTCTTCCTGCCGAAGAGCTTCTGCCTTTGTCAAACAGGCCGGAAGAAACCGCAGAGTTACTCTTATTCCCTCCAATACAGATACGGTTCGTTTTGATTACAGAAAAGTTAATAAAAACTCCATCCGAAAAATACGTCAAAAACTCGGTTTGTCACCGGACGCATCGATCGCAATATTTGCCGGCGAACTGACAGTGGAAAAAAATCTGGAATTTGTGCTGAAAACACTGGCAAAATACATTCATCACAGGGATAATATTCAATTTCTCATTGTAGGTGATGGTACCGAAACCGAACATTTAAAGTCTTTATGTCAAAAACTGCATATCAGCAATATGGTGTTCTTTACAGGGGCGATCGCCCACTCTATTATGCCGGAAATTTACTCGGCGTGTAATATTTATGTATGTTCATATGATGATGGTTTGATGTCGATGTCCTTTAATGAGGCGATTGCGTGCGGTCTGCCCGTACTGATCAAAGAAGATAAGGAAGAATATGTGTACAATATGATAGAAAATGGTATTAATGGATTTGTGTATACCAATGAATACGAATTTGCTGCCTACCTGAAAAAATTATCCCACATTGATGATGAACAACGCAGACAAATCAGATATGTTGTACGTCATTCCCTTGCCGACAGAAGAACAAAAACGATGTCGGAAAGATATGTCAAAATATATAATATTGCTATCAAAGCAAGAAAAATGAAGCATTTCAACTAGCTCAAAAAGATTGAGCAGCAATGACAAATATAGAAACTGGACGTTTTAAGGAGTAAACAGTAATGAAAGAAAATATTTGCAGTATCCCGATCAATGACGTGTTTATGCCAAAGGATGGATGTCCTATGTGCAGAATGAGAAATATGTTGGAAGAACGCAAAGCAGAATATATTACCGGCTCTGCAATGATGGAACCCAATGTAAGAATGAAAACCAATGAACAAGGATTTTGTTACCGACATTTTTCGATGATGGTCAAACTCGGAAAACGCCTTTCCAACGCTTTGATACTGGACAGTCATCTGCAAAAAATTTCGGAAGAATTAGTCCCCGCCAATATCTCGGGCAAACCTGACAAAAAGAAAATGGCAGCATTAGATGGACTGATCCACGACTGTTTTATCTGCCGTGATATTAAGGAAAATATGGAAAATATGGTGCGTATCGTTCACGCTATGTGGATCGCTGAACCGGAGTTCCGACAGCTTTATGCTGAACAGCCTTACATATGCTTAGAACATTTTTCGCTGCTAATGAATGTGGACAAAAAGGGATTGGGAAAAAATTTGCCTGATTTCTATGCAGCAACTTCAAAGCTCACAGGTGGTTATCTTGAAACACTAAGAGGGGATATTTCACATTTTTGTCAGATGTTCGATTATAGAAATGCCAATGCTGACTGGGGTAATTCCAAAGACAGTATAGAACGTTCTGTGGAATTCCTCACCGGAGAAAAAATAGAAACAGAACCATTCGATGATGAGGAACAATAATCCTTTACGAAAGCACCCCCAGACATTTTCGATACCGAATTTGTCTGGGGGTGTTAGTTTATTGATTAATAAAAATAGTTAGGTCGGTCTGATGATCAATCTTCCGGCTCCAGAAGTCCATAACTGCCATTTTTACGCTTATACACTACATTAATCTCATTGGTATTGCTGTTACGGAACATAAAAAACTGATGACCGATCATATTCATCTGAAGAATAGCTTCTTCCACACTAAGTGGTTTTACTGAAAACGACTTGGTACGAACAACAGAATAATCTTCCTCTTCCATTGCCATACTATCGTCATCTGAAAACTCTTCTGAAAAATACTGTTCAAAAGATTCCGGTTTCAGCTTTTTGCTCAGCTTTGTCTTATTCTTTCTGATCTGACCTCCCAATATATCAACGACAGCATCCAGTGCGTCATTCATTTCGAGTGCAGTACTTTCAGCACGATACATCATACCATTATCTCTTATGGTAACTTCGACAGTTTGACGATTTTTTTCAAGAGTGACTGTTACAACAGCTTCCGCATCGTCTGAATAAATTTTCTCAAACTTGCCAAGTTTCTTGTAAACACGTTCTTTGAAATTGTCTTTGAGATTTACTTTTCTGCCTACTATGTTGTATTTCATAAGCCGGGCCTCCTTAAATATACTCAATCTCATATTTGAGATTGAGTATATTATAACACATTTAACAAAAAAATAAAATAGAAAACCTAAAAATTATGAAAAAATAATGCAAAAAATTTTTTAACAAATTTATACATTATCACAAAACAAATATTAACAAGTCGTTTTGACAACTTGCCCGTTCACAAAAACAACACAGGGCTGATTCATTATATCCAAAGGATCTCCCTGATATATCACAAAATCCGCATCTTTACCTGTTTCAATAGAACCAACACGATCGTCAATACCGCAAATTTGAGCGGGAACGGACGTAATTGCTTTGAGTGCATCTGTTCTCTTCATACCGTCCCGCACTGCAACAGCAGAACAAATGGTAAAAAAAGAAATAGGCGTTTCCGGATGATCCGTAATAATAGCGGTTGGAATTCCTGCTTTTGCCATTTTTCCCGGGGACTGCGGCGTCATATTTCTCAGCTCCGGCTTACTGCGGTCTGTCAAGAACGGACCCGATAGTACTCCTCTGATCAATTCATCAGACAATTCCTCGGTAATAAGATGGCCCTCTGTTGCGTGAACAAGAACACACTCTATATCAAACTCTTTTGCTATCCGAATGGCAGTAAAAATATCATCGGCACGGTGAACGTGAAAATGAGCCGGTATTTCTTTTGCCAAAAGCGGCATCAATGCTTCCAGCTTGGCATCGTAATCAGGCAAATCATAATTTTCGCTGTCAGCAATATGTTTTTTCCAGTCGTGATAGTAACGTTTGGCTTTGTGAAGTGTTTCACGAATTAAAGCGGCTGTTGCCATTCGGGTAATGGGAGACTGTTCTTTATCTTTAAAGGCAGATTTTGGATTTTCACCCAAAGAAAATTTAATACCGGCAGGTGCTTTGATAATCATTCTATCAATACATCTTCCATAAGTTTTGATCGCCGCTATTTGCCCCGCAATAGGATCAGCACTGCCCGGTCCTGTCAAGACGGTCGTTACACCGGCAGAAAGTGCCTCATCAAAATATCTGTCCATCGGATTGATCGCATCGATCGCTCTAAGCTGCGGCATCACCGGATCGGAGTCCTCGTTACCATCATCCCCTTCCTCTGCGATAGAGTCCTCAAACATTCCCAAATGAGTATGTGCATCAACAAATCCCGGATAAATATGGTTACCTTTGGCATCAAATGCCTTTTCAGAAAGAACGGTCAGTTCTTCCATTGTACCCATTTCGGTTATTTTTCCATTTTCAAAACAAATATATCCGTTTTGAATGATGGTGTTGGTACGATCCATTGTGTGTATTACTGCATTAATAATCATATCATTAAACCCCTGATAAAATTCCACTACCAAAAACAGAGAGCCGTTAACGACTCTCTGCATTGATGATTATTTGTGATTTACGGTTTTTGCGGATTGCCTCGTCTTGAATAGCCGCCTCTTTTTGATTCATTCATACGTTTCAAGTCAGACATTTTTTCATCGCTTGTCTGCTTGAACTTGGAAAGCATATCCTCAAAGCTGGCAGGTTCCGAGCGGCGTGACGATTGCCATTCAAAGTTACCCGGACGTGAGGGCTGCTGAGTGCGTGATGCTGAACCTCTGTTTTGCTGAAAAGACGGTTTACGCTGTGGCTGAGACATCGCCTTTTTAATGGAAAGGCTGATTTTTCCGTCCTCACTTATGTTCAATACTTTTACCTTCACTTCCTGACCTTCCCGCAGAAAGTCCTTAATATCGTTTACGTAAGTAGGAGCAACCTCAGAAATATGCACCATTCCTGTTTTATCGCCCTCAAGGTCGATAAAAGCACCAAACTTCGTGATACTGGTAACCTTGCCTTCTACTATCATACCTACTTCAAGACCCATACTTAATACGCTTTCTCCTCTCAATCACCGGCAATGTTAATAAATACAACTTCACCGTTTTTTACATAATCCAAATCTTCTCTTGCTACCCGTTCAATATAGTCCGAAAATGAATCAAGGTTATTGCTGTCCACTGCATCGGCGACCTTTTTCAATTCTTCATTTTTTATTTTTTGAATGGATATTGTATTGTTAAGCTCACTGAGTTCTGCCTTCGCACTATTGATTTTAATTTGCTGATCCACGATAGTGACAGCAATATAAAGAGAAAATCCGACTAATGCAACAATAAGAACCCAGTTACGACGTTTACTTGTCTTTTTGGTCAACTTTGGTTTGCCAAGTCGTCTTTGTATGGTTTTAGCCACGCAATCCTCACCTTCTCTTATTATTGTTAATGTTTATATAACAATAATATTATACAACATCTTACAAGTACATTGCAAGAGAAATAGAAGTACTTTTTTATTTTTTTGCCTTTTTTAACACAATTTTACATTTTTTAATGAAGAAAACGCACTTTTTTATTATAACATTGCTTATAAAGCTGCCTACCAAGTGATAAATACGGCAAATGATTTGATAAAGAAAAGCAGCCGAATTTTTCAGCAATCGTCCTATTGTCATATACATTAAACCAAAGCAAATTATTTCCGCAAAGATGGTATAAAAGCGTACCATTCCGTTAGTCAGTGCAGCTGCAAAAATAAAATTCATCAATGCGGCAAAAACCATAAAAAGGACATCGCCTACAAACAGACGTATCTCTTTCGGAGGCACCAGTTCCCGCACAACTACAATAACAATATATACCGCAGAGATGACAGCACCCAGAGCAAATGACCATAAAAAGGAATGGAACTGCTCGTCCAGCGTTAGTTCCATTTTCTCACCTATCTGAAAAGTCGGCTAAAAAATCCGCCTTGCTGCTGTTTGTTTTCAGAATAAGTCAAAGAGTCAATATATCCGCCAAGGGTTAGTTCTCCTGTTTCCACGCTGAATTGATCGATATGCAGTTGATTTCCCTTTACCGACAAATCCCCCAATTCCGTCACCAGTACTACCATTTCATCGTCAAATGCCGCAACATCGTTCACACCTGACAGAGAAAGATTTTTTCTGTCCTCCAGTATCAGACTATGCTTTTTTCTCACAGTATTTTTTTCTTCAACAGGCATACTCTCACTTTCCCTTCATTTGATAGTAATATAAGCTGTTTGATAAAGCTTATGCCGGAAAAACGGCTGGTATGACTGCTGTGTCGAATATTTTCCTTTGATTGTTGACCCTATTTTAGTCAGCAATCACTTTGTACATTAATCCTGCTTCATCTTTTTTGGCATATTCGTTAATGCTGACGATTTCCGCCTTGATAGGATGGGCACCCAGTGCTACCTCCAGAATATCACCCACTTTGACATCGTAAGATGCTCTGGCAGGCTTTCCGTTGATCAATACACGTCCTGCATCACAAGCTTCATTGGCAACCGTTCTTCTTTTGATAATTCTTGATACTTTCAAGTATTTATCCAGTCTCATTCTCCCCCTCCTTTCTGTCTGTGTATAACAAAAAACCGACCGTTGTCGGTCGGTTTCCGTACCGCTGTCACAGCGAATTATTTCTTGTCAACAGCCTCTTTGAAAGCCTTGCCTGCCTTAAAAGCAGGAACTTTGGAAGCGGCAATGGTAATCTTTTCGTTGGTACGGGGGTCACAACCAATTCTCTCTTTTCTTTCACGGCGTTCAAATGTACCAAAACCAACAATACGGATTTCTTCACCGTTGGCTACTTGCTCAACGATCGTATCAAGAACAGCAGTAACAGCCTTTTCGGCATCCTTTTTGGTGATCTCAGCCTTTTCGGCTACTGTAGAAATGAGTTCTGATTTGTTCATTTTAGATGTCCTCCAAATTCTTTTTTTTGTTTTCATTCCAAAGCTGCCCTAATGACTGTGCATCAAGGCTCTGTATCTCAATGCCCTTTTTCTCGACAAGTGCTTCAAAAGACTTGAAACGGTCGATGAATTGATTGCAGGCATAATACAGCGATTGTTCGCAGTCTGTTTGCAAAAATCTTGACAATGCCACCACAGAAAACAAAAGGCTGCCTATGTTTTCTTCATAAGCATTACGATGGTCTGCTTTAACATTACTTTTCAGCGTATCAAGATTTTGGCTGACGGCATTCAGTGCCGCTTCGATGTTTTCATAATCAACTCCCACACGATTTGCTTTTTTCTGAAGTTTTTCGCTTCTCATCAGAGATGGCAGGGTTTTAGATACACTGTCCATTGCTTCGCTGGCTTTTTTCTGCGATTTGGTATCCATTTTGATAGTATCCCAGTTTTTCAGTACCTGTTCCGTTGTATCAGCGGCCACATCACCGAATACGTGCGGATGACGTACGATCATTTTACGGCACACCTCATCTGCCACATCGTCAAGAGTAAAACTGTTTTTCTCGTTTTCAAGCACACAGTGAAAAACAACCTGTAAGAGTACATCGCCAAGTTCTTCACGGAGATGATCCGTATCCTTATCATCAATCGCTTCTATCACTTCGTAAACCTCTTCGATAAAGTCTTGACGAATGGTTTCGTGTGTCTGAACTTTATCCCACGGACAGCCGTCAGGGGAACGAAGTATTTTAACAATTTCTACAAGGTCATATACATTATAGTATTCTTTGTTTTTAATATCCACCAATATTATCTCCTTTAAAACTTGTCGGATACACTTACAATATAGTATTTTACCTTATTAGTCTACGTTTTTCAAGTATTTTTACAATTTTATTTCCTTTCGGCATCTGTAAAATGTCCTCACGCTCGATTGCCCTAAACAACAGCAATGCCACAAAGTAAACCACAATAGCAGTTGCCACAGCAAGAAACGTGGCAATTTTCTGACGGAACAATATATCGAAAAACTGCTCTGAAAAATATGCTGCCAGACCACACACAATGGAAGCAAAAAGCGGCTTAACAAAGATGGATACAAAGTTGGGTATGATCTTGGTTTCACGGCATAGGATAAACAGTGCTACCACCGTCACAAATCCGTAACAAACAATGGAACCTACATTCGCACCCTGAATATTAATTTCAGGGATACCTACCAATATATAATTGACAATGATTTTCATAATCATACCGACTGTATACAATTTGAGTGGTACATCCATACGACCGATTGCCTGCAACATACTGCACAGCGGCGTACTGGTAGCAATAAAAATAGCTGAAATGCCCATCACCGCTAATACCTTTGAGCCGATTTCTACTTCATTGGCAACACTGCTGCCGCTGTAGATCAAGGACAAAATCGGTTCTGCAAGAACGGACATCCCGATACCCGACGGAATGGTCACAAGCACAGTAACACGCATCACGGTTTCCATACTTTTTTTCATCTGCAGTTTGTTGCCGCTTGTCCAAGCGGCAGTTACAGATGGCAGAGCTGTGGTACCAAAGACCTGGGTCACAGCGCTGATCAGCATCATCAATGTCAATGCAATACCATAACAGCCGTAAAGATAGATATGCGTTTCGTTGTTATAATAAACTTCATCGGGCACCAAAGAGCCGTAAACATTCAGAAGTGCCTGTGGATCGGTTTCCATAATATGATAAATTCGACGCTGTACCAGCGTAGAATCTATCATATCAGCCAGACTCATTACAATAGATCCCAAACCAATCGGTATGGCAGTTCGGATCATTGTGTTGATAGTAGCACGAGGTTTTCTCGGAGCCGGTGAATTGGCAAGTTCTTCTTTGGATATACCGTCACCGCCTCTTTTATATCGGATAAACAAATACAAAAAACCAAGCAGTGAACCCAGAGAAATACCTGTGATAGCTGCACCGATTGCTACAGGAACGATGACCGAATTTGCCTCAGCTTCACCGGAACATTTAACCCCCAGCACATAGCCCGTTGACAAATACTGATCCATACAAAGCTTCATTGTAATAAATGATGCTGTAAATCCGAAAAACAATTTGCACGCTGCTTCGATTACTTCTGAAACAGCTGTAGGCATCATATTACGAAAACCTTCAAAATAGCCCCGGTAAATAGACATCAGACAGCCAAAGAAAATCGTTGGTGACAGACACATCAAGGCAAAAATCGCATTGTCTGCATTAATGATCCTGACATAGATGAAACTTCCCAGCATCATCGCTAAAAAACAAACACAGCCGGTAATCACGAAAATCGGGACCGATATGCGATGAATTTGTTTAACATCACGAAAACGTTTTCTTGTAATACTTTCCGAAACCATTCTTGAGATAGCGATCGGAAATCCTGCCGTTGCCAAGTTAAACAGGGGATTGTACAAGGCATAGGCAGAATTAAAAAGACCTGTACCTACACCGCCGTACATATTGGAGAGAAGTATCTTATAAATCATTCCCATAATTTTGACAATAACCATACTGGAACCCAGCACCATTGCACCTTTCAGGAAAGACTGTGATTTTCTCCCTTTCTTATTTTGCGACACAAAAGCACTTCCTTTCAGGAGTGTTACTACACATAATTGCACCGCATAAATAGATTTACACGGTGCAATTTAGTATTTATAAAAATGTTATACGGTAATTACAGTCCTATGTCATCGTCCTCAAAATTATCTTCGGTAAAATCGATCACGTCATCGGGAGAGATTTCTTCCTGTTCCGTGTAGGGCAATTTTTCGCCGCACTTATTGCAAAAAACCGAACCCTTTGCGTTATAGGCACCACAAGACGGACATTTTGCCTTTTGTTTGGAATTTCCAATCGCTTCGTTAACAGTTTTAAGCTGAGCCTGAAGATCGGCAATTTTCTCAATAAGCTCCTCTACACTTTTATCGTAATTTTTACCGGTCTGTTTTGACTCAAATATCACTCTGCCCAGAATTTCATATTTTTTTGAAATTTCTGCTTTAAGGTCAGCCGCAGCCAGCGTCAGCTTTGACATATCGATCATCTTGCCGGCTTTTTTTCCGACGGAGTCAACTGCCGTTCTCGCATTAAGAAGAACATCTTCCAGAATACCCATATTATTTATGCTCCTTTTCAAAATTTATTTTATTACCAATGATTATATCATCTTTATAGCGATACTTCAAGGATTTTAATGTATTTTTCACCGCAAGATACCGGATTATTTTATGCTATGAGGTTCATTTTCGGAAAATGGTCAGTAGGTGTAACTGCCGCCGCCGATAAACTCTCTGATGAGGGAGTTTTTCGGAATCAGTGAAAGATCAATGCTTTCAAATCGCTGCAAAGCTTCTATCAAATGGGTTGCAAATTCATATTCCGAATGATAGGCACCGATTTCCCCCAGCAGCTTGACAGCGACCTCTTTCATAATACACGGTTCATAAATATGAATGGTATTGACGGTAAAATCACTGGTATAACGATAGGGACGAATATATTTTTTCTCGCCCTCAATGACTGAATTCCACATCGCCACCATATATTCAGGGTCAACTTTGCGAAAATGGTAATCTCGGACAAGCCTTCTGATAAAACGAATTTCCCGGTTTGTGAGTACATACTCCTCGTTATCCTTAATTCCCTGTTTCACCGCAACATAAAGCTTACTGACAACATCTGTAGGCATATCTTCACTGAAAATAGGATTGAGTGCGTGTATACCCTCCATAATGATAACCGAATTTTCTCCGACCGTGACAGTTTGCGTTTGGCTGCTGCGACGGCTCTTTTTAAAATCATATTTTGGAATAACGCATTCCCCTGTATTCGCCAGTTTTTGTATACTTTCTTTGATCAATGGAATATCAAGGGCATTGACAGATTCAAAATCCGGCTTACCGTTCGGCAAACGTTCGACATATTCTTCCCCTAAATAAAAATCATCCATTGAAATATGCTTTACATCTATGTTTTTACGCATAAATTCATCACACAATTTTTTTGCCGTTGTTGTTTTTCCGCTGCTGGACGGTCCGGAAAGAAGAATAATGTGACGTTTGGAAGGGATACCCGAAATTTGTTCCACGATAAGCCGAAGATCATGACGGAATACCTTTTCATTCATTTTAATAAAATCTTTGGCATTATTCTTTGCCTCGTAATTAATTCTTTCAATATCACAGGCATATCTGCGATAAGTATTCAGATAGTTCATCATAAAAATCAATCACCTGCTTTTTACGGTTGAGCATTTCATCAAATCCGTTCATATATTCATACGGATATTTATAGTTAAATATTCTTGTCAATTCTTCGGTCAACGGTTTTTTCAGTTTAGTGACGGCACCGGCACCGCACCCGAGAATAGTATGTGTTTCATCCATTACATATACATTGTATATTCCATCAAAGCCCTCTTTGGACCAACCGACATTTTCAAGATTTCCTTCCATTCTGGTCTGTCGGTAAAGATAATACGGATGATATTGCTCATCTGTAAGCTTCTGCTCACAGTAACGCAGCATTCTGGCAGCAGGAACTTCTCCGTTCGCTCCTACCATTTTTCCTTGTTTGGTAAGATGAGAAGAACGTTTCATCGCCAGCGTATGCACCGTCACACTTTCAGGCGAAAGTTCGCAGATACGATCCAACGTTGCTGTAAAACTTTCAACTGTTTCTGTGGGAAGTCCTGCAATCAAATCCATATTAATATGTCTGAAACCTACTGTACGTGCCAGTTCAAATGCCTCAATGGTTTGTGCCGCTGTATGCTTTCTGCCAATCACCTCCAGCACCGAATCATTTAATGTTTGAGGATTGATACTGATGCGATCAACTCCTCCGGTAAGAATAGCTGTTAGTTTATCACTGTCAATAGTATCCGGTCTGCCTGCTTCTACTGTAAATTCACGGCACGTTGATATATCGAAGCTGCTGCCAATCGTGTTGAGCAGTGTGGTCATCTGCGAAGCAGTCAGCGTGGTGGGAGTACCGCCGCCAACATAAACACTTTCCAGTTTGAGATGACATTTTCGGGCAATTTCAGCCGTAAATACAATTTCCCGGCACAACAGTTCCAGATAAGGCTGTATCAGTTTCTGTGCCCTTTCTATCGACTGCGATACAAAAGAACAGTAAGAACAGCGTGTCGGACAAAACGGTATTGATATATAAAGACTGAATGATCGGGGTGTACTGAGAGAAAGTATTTTCTTCTCATATTGTTCGGTAATGGCACTCAAATTTGTCTTTTCGGGAGAAACCAGAAATTGATTTTGAAAATATTCTTGTGCATACTGTACTCCGTACTTCTCGGCAAAGCGTCTGAACAGTTTGATAGGACGCACGCCGGTCAATATCCCCCACGGCTGTTTCATTCCTGTCAACTTTACGAGAAGTCCGTAAAGCTCTGTTGCCATCAGACGTTCGGTATTCTTTTCGGGATCATCCGAATTTTCCTTCACCTCGGCTTCACTGCTCTCACAAAATTCTTCTGTTTTGACCGTCACAGCAACTTTTTGTTTTCCGTCACTGTCTTCCTGTAATGCCGCAAATATATAAGGTTCGGACAAGTTTGTCGAGTCTTCCGTAACGGTAATCTTATCGTTAGGAAAAAACAGTCTTACTAACTTCTCCATTTCATAATTAAAATGATGATTTTTAATATAAATCGTCATAAGTGATGTTCCCCATAAAAATATTGTGTTCTTTCTCAAAGTCCAAAGTCGTGCTTTCTCCGTGACCACAATACATATTCAGATTTTCCGAGATAGAAGCAATTTTTTTCACGGAGGCAAACATATCTCGGCTGTTTCCTGTAGGAAAATCCATTCGTCCTGTTGTTTGGGACATAATGGTATCACCTGTAAACAAATTGTTTTCCAGCCTGTAGCAGACACCGCCCGATGTGTGTCCAGGCGTGGATATTACCTGTATATTTTTCTTTCCAAATGCCAACTCATCTCCGTCATTGACAAGAATATCCGCCTCAAAAGGCTCGGTTTCAAAACCAAAATGAGCAGAAAGATTCAACGAGGAATGGGAGGTAAACGGTGCATCAAGCTCCCCAATAACAATTTTCACCCAAGGATACCTTTTTTTGAGTGCAGCAGCATTTCCTATATGATCAAAATGTCCGTGAGTGAGAAGAATATACTCCAGTTTTTCCGAACCAAAATCATTCATTCTGTTTTCCAGTGTATGCGATGCCGCACCCGGATCAACAACCAGTGAAACTCCCGACTCGGTATCCATAACAAAATAGCAATTTGCCATCAGTTCTCCGAGAGGATAACATTCTATCTTTATCATTTTGCCCTCCAACAGTATTTACGCTAATTCATATGAGTTGATAATAATGGTGACGGGGCCGTCATTCAACAATGATACCTTCATATCAGCACCAAAGACCCCTTGTTCTACTTTGGATATCCCGTTCTGACGCATACATTGACAGAAATACTGATATAATGGTTCTGCCGTTTCGGGACGTGCTGCCGATGTAAAGTTCGGTCTTCTTCCCTTTTTGCAGTTAGCACACAGTGTAAACTGTGATACTACCATAACGGCACCATCAATATCTTGGAGTGATAAATTCATTTTATCATTCTCGTCCGTAAAGACCCGCAACCCCGCAATTTTATTGCTGAGTTTCTCGGCGTCCTTATCGGTATCTCCTTCCTCCACGCCGAGAAGGATCAGAAATCCCAGACCGATTTCACCTGATATGGTGTTTTCCACTGTAACCTTACAATGAGAGACACGCTGAATAACTGCTTTCATTATTTTTCTTCCTTTTTTTAATTTTAAAAATAGCCTTTTGAGAAAACGCCTCTCTCTTAATTTCTTTCGATAGACACAATTCCGTTAATACCGCTTAGACGGCTGATAACCATTTTGAGGTGGTTGATGCCATTAACGGTAATAGTGATCTCAATTTGTGCCATACTGTTCTTGCTCTCACGTGAATTCAGATTATGAATAAACAAGTGCATAGCAGAAAGATGGTTGGTAATATCGGCAAGCAGACCGGTACGATCTGTGGCTGTGATCTGCAATGTAGACTGGAATGTTTCGTGTACAATATCTGATGCCCATTCTGCTTTGACCCAGCGTTCCGGTTCTGCCGAATTTTCAATGTCTTTGGGCACGTTGGAACAGGTGCGTTTATGAATAGATACACCATATCCTCTGGTAATAAAACCGATAATGTCATCTCCCGGTAAAGGATTACAGCATCGTGAATACTTGACCAGACAATCGTCTATTCCTTCAATATTAACACCGCTGCTGACTTTTTTCTTGACCGGTTCGGTAATGACTATCGGAGTCGGCTCTGTCACCGTATATTTTTTGAAATATTCTTCTTTGATTTTCGGAAGAATTCTCCAAAGCTGTATGCCGCCATAGCCGATGGAAGCATAAAAGTCCTCCAGCGTATTGCAGTTATGACGATGCATAACCTCGGAAAGAAAATCAGACATTTCTTTTTCGGGCACACTAATATTTAGACGTTTAAATTCTGCTTCTACCTGTGCCTTGCCTTCGGCAATGTTTTCGTCACGCTTCTCACGTTTAAACCAAAGACGTATCTTATTTCTTGCCTCACTCGTACGAACGATATTTAACCAGTCACGTTTGGGACCGCTGCTTTCCTTAGCAGTCAGAATTTCAACGATCTCTCCCGTTCGGACTTTATAATCAATCGGTACAATACGTTTGTCTACTTTTGCTCCCATCATACGGTTGCCTACTTCACTATGGATTGCATAAGCAACATCAATGACCGTCGCTCCAGCAGGAAGATTAATAATATCCCCCTTGGGAGTAAAAACAAATACTTCTTCCGGAGCAAGATCCATTTTGATAGTACGAACAATATCCGTAGAATCGTTGTCACTCTGGTTTTCCAGCATTTTGCGTATCCACGCCAACCGTTCATCAAGAGAGTCACTCTTGGTGACGCCTTCCTTATACTTCCAGTGAGCAGCAATACCATATTCTGCCGTATAATGCATTTCCCATGTACGTATCTGTATTTCAAAAGGGATACCCTCTTTGCCGATCACAGTGGTGTGAAGCGACTGATACATATTAGGTTTCGGAGTGGAAATATAATCCTTGAAGCGGTTGGGCAGCGGTCTAAATATATCGTGTACCACACCAAGTACATTATAGCAGTCAGCAACACTGTCTACAATGACTCTCACGGCAAAAATATCATAAATTTGATCCATTGTACGGCCTTTCATAAAGGTCTTTTTATAAATACCGTGAATACTTTTAACTCTTCCTTCAATGTAGACGTTTTTGATCTCATCCTTGAGTCTTTCATAAAGGTTTTGCTTGATCGCCGCTACAAAGTTAATCCTGTCTTTGCTTTTATTCTCCAGCTGATGTTCAATCTCAGCATATCCTACAGGATCAAGATAGCGGATAGACAGATCCTCTAATTCTTCTTTGAGTGCCCGAATACCAAGTCGATGAGCAATAGGTGCATAAACCTCCATTACCTCCAGTGCCTTATCACGGCGGTGCTGCTCTTTCATACATTCGATCGTACGCATATTGTGCAGTCGGTCCGCCAGTTTGATGATGATAACACGAATATCATTCGACATTGCGATCAACATTTTACGGATATTTTCTGCCTGCTGTTCCTCCCGTGAAGAATATGGAATTTTGCCGAGTTTAGTAACACCATCAATTAAACCGGCAATTTCAGAACCGAATTTTTTAGTTACTTCTTCCAACGTCACAGGAGTATCTTCCACTACATCGTGCAGCAGCGCCGCAGCAATCGATTCTGAGTCCATACCGAGTTCTGCAAGAATACACGCTACGGACGTCGGGTGAAGAATATAAGGAATGCCCGACGCACGACGCTGATCTCCGTGCATCTCGTCAGCAAAATGATAGGCACTGTCAATCAACTCAAGATTATAAGTATGATCGCTCTTACCCATCAACTCGACAAGTTCATTATAGTCTTGATAATATTTTGGTTTGTCAGGCATTTTTTATATCCTCCTTTAATTTTCTGTAAATTTGTGATGCATTCAGGTCCACTTTGCCATTCACATCACGTATTTTTATTATCAGACAATCAGCATCTCTGCTGTAGTCTATCAAGTAAAGCTCCTTCATAATATCCAGTATCACAAAAAGCTTGAATGTACTCAATGTGGCACAATGAATATTCGCAAGGAGTGCATCGGGGGAATACATCGCTTTGGGATTTTTGCGAAGATATACATATACCGCTGCAAATTCGGTTCTTGACGGATAAAAGCTTTCATCAAAGTGGTTCGGCCGATAACCGCTTTGATATTTTTCATAATCCTGTATTCCATACATAAGTGTTTCGTTATCAAAATCCGAAATTTTGATGTCCTTTACGGTAAAAGACAGACTTTCTTTTCCCTGATATACATTCATATCAATACTCACTGCAAAATCAAGGGTATCCCCCTCTTGATACGGAAACTCATCAGGAGTGCAGGAGAACTTTAATATATTCAGCCTTGCCGCCCCTCTGGATACGGCAAACTTCAGGTGTTTTCCACCTGAAAGCGGTATAATTTTATCAAGGTGCATACGGTTGAGTCCGAATGTCGGTTTAGGATTACCATAACCGAACGGCTCAAACGCCTGCAGTTGAGAAATCATATCGGTAGTGATGGTTTCGGGGTTCAGACTGCAATCAATTTTGATGGCTGCCAGCGGCATTTTATCCAACTTATTGGCATATTCGTTAATAGCTTGTCGGAAAACGTCAATATTTTCTGTTTTAATACTAAATCCGACCGCCATTGGATGACCGCCGAATTTTTCCAAATACTCCGAACACGCAAATACCGCATCTACAATCGAAAAACCGGAAATACTTCTGCCTGACGCCTTGCCTATTGCTCCATCTTCTGAAATGATAATACACGGTTTTCCATATTTTTCTGTCACCCTTGAAGCAACAATTCCTATAACGCCTGCGTTCCAGCCCTTCGATGATAATACCATCACCCGATCATAAGTAAGCTGTGGGGTTTGCTCCAACTGAATAATAATTTCACGATAAATATTCATTTCAATGGATTGGCGTTCCGAATTGAGTTTTCCAAGCAGATCGGCATTTTTTTTCGCCACATCTTCATCTTCTGTAATAAAAAGATCAAGTGCGTCATATGGTGTGCCAAGTCTTCCGGCCGCATTGATCCTTGGCGCTATCCGAAAACCGATTGTTCCTGCGTTGACCTTGGCAATGTCGGCTTGTTCCATCAATTTGGCAATTCCTATTCGTTCGGTATTTTCTATATTGAAAATTCCTGCCTTTACTATATCACGGTTTTCCCCGTTAATGGGAACCAGATCTGCTACTGTTCCCAGTGCGGCAAGGTCGGAATAATTTTCCATTACGGAAAAGCTGTCACCCTCCAAGGCTATTGCTAACTTCAGAGCAAGCCCCGCCCCCGAAAAATGCTCGAAGGGTGAATCATCATCCATTCTGTGTGGGTTCACTACAGCTATCGCTTTCGGAAGAATATCCTGCGGCTTATGGTGATCGGTAATAACAACATCCATTCCCAATTTTGATGCATAGTCGATCTCATCAATCGCCGCTATTCCGTTATCTACAGTGATGATCAGTTTAACTCCTTCGGCACTCAGTTTATCCACCGCCGCCTTGTTCATTCCATATCCTTCGGTATTACGATCGGGAATGTAGTACATTACATTGGCAAATACCGAGTCCAGATAGGAATACAGAATTGCCGTGGAGGTTACTCCATCGCAGTCATAGTCACCGTATACGCAAATTTTTTCGTATGACAAAACAGCTTTTTTAATTCGTTGGACCGCCTTATCCATATCTTTTATCAAAAATGGGTCGGACAACTCATTTTGTGAGGAAAAAAATTGCTCAATATCTTCTTTTTCTGTTATGTTTCTGATAGTAAGCAGCATTGCAGTAAAAATGGGAATTCCGTAACGTTTTGCCAGTTCACGGACCTTATTTTTATCCAACTCAGAAACGGTCCATTTCTTCATTTTCCCACCGCCTTTTCTGTATTAAAATATAATATCATTTTTTTGATGAATATTCAATATATTATTTTGTGATAATGGCAATTTTTTTTGATCATTCCAATGATTTATTTTTTGAAGGGGCAGGATGATTTGATTATTTCAGTTTTTTAGCCTTCTTTATTGAATTAACAAGGATTGTATGCTATAATTTGGATACTTTACAACCCCATATATACGGAGGTATTTGAATGAAACAGCAAATGATCAGGCTGGCTGCCGCCGCTCTTATGGCAACTACCGCAATATGCTTTTCCGGCTGTTCAGACTACAGTGGTTCTGTACAAGACAATCAAATCGATCAAAACGAAACATCGTCTGTTTCCGTCGATAAACAAGCAGACACGGACAGCGTAGAACAGAAAGATATTCCTTCACTTTCCGATCCCACTCCCGACAGCCAAGGTCAAACTATTAATGGAATTTTGGTATACAACGGCATCGCTTACGAATTATTTGGCGGAGGCGAATCTTTAGCGAAAGATTACGCACAAGTGATTTCTGATATTAAAACTCATCTCGGCGAAAAAATTAAAGTTTATAATGTTTTAGTTCCCACACACTGTGGAATCACTCTTCCAGATAAATTCAAAGATCGTGTTTCTTCCCAAAAGGATTATATCAACACCATTCTACAGTCATATTCCGCTGACGTGACAGGAGTCAGCACTTATGATACACTGATGTACCATAGAGATGAATACCTTTATTTCAATACAGATCATCATTGGACAGGACGTGCGGCTTATTATGCTTATACAGATTTTTGTAAAGCTGCAAAAGTGAAAGCTATTCCGATGGAAAAAATGCAGTCCTACAAAATCGAAGATTACTACGGCAGTCTTGCCGATAATATTAATGATCATTCACTTTTAACAGCTGATTATGTAGAATACTTTACGGTGGAGGATGATATAGACACCACGCGCTATGACGAAAATGCAGAAAATCCCCAAGATCACCTTTTAATGCACACTTACGCAGAGGGAGTGAATGCCTATGGAGTATTTTTAGGCGGTGATGAACCCTTGATCGTCACTAAAAATGCAAACGGTAATGGCAAAAAAATTGCTGTTGTCAAAGAGTCCTATGGTAATGCGTTTGCTCCCTTCATTGCTTACACCTACAGCGAAGCTCATATTATGGATTTCAGAGATATGAATTTTGATTTTAAACAGTATCTGGAAGATAATGAAATCGATGAGGTTATTTTTATCAATAACACAATGGCATCTGCTTCCCCTGAAAGAGTGGAAGAATTGAAGGCTCTTGCGGGGAAATAAACAAAAACAAACGCATTGCACCCACATCCTTGACATTATTCAAACGTCAGTGTTATACTGTACTTGTCGGTATCAGTCGACAAAAATTGAATATCGGGAGATGGTCAGGCTATGAAAAAAATTCTTATCACAGGCGGAACAGTGTTTGTCAGCAAGTATCTCGCTGAATACTTTGCTCAACGGGACAACGAAGTCTTTGTTTTTAACAGAAACACACATCCGCAAGTTAATGGCACGCAGCTCATTCAGGGCGATAAAAACGAGGTTTGCAAAGAATTTAAAAATCACAGCTTTGATCTTGTGATCGCCGTTAACATCTATACGGCTGATGAAATGCGGAAACTTCTGGATGGTCTGGGCGAAATCGGCGATTTTGTATTCATCAGTTCCAGTGCGGTCTATCCCGAAACCACACCCCTGCCGTTTCAGGAAACAGATCCTACAGGTACAAATTCGATATGGGGTATTTATGGCACAAACAAAATTGCAGCAGAACAACTGCTTCTTGAAAGAGTGCCGAATGCTTATATTCTGCGTCCCCCCTATTTTTACGGAAAATACCAAAATCTTTATCGTGAGGGTTTTGTCTTTGACTGTGCAATGCAGCACCAACCCTTCTATCTCCCCAAAGACGGCAAAATGCCGCTTCAGTTCTATCATGTATCCGATCTGTGCAAATTGATTGACGCACTTTTGCTCCAAAAACCCGGGCAGCATATTCTAAATGTCGGCAACAAAAAGATTGTCGATGTCAATGAATTTGTGGAAATATGCTATCGCATTGTCGGAACAGAACTGGAGAAAATTTATGTTGATGCTTCACATAGTCAACGCAGTTATTTTCCCTTCCACGATTATACTTATTATCTTGATGTTACAAAACAATATGAAATCTTCCCTTCTGAAATTCCCCTTGAGGAAGGACTCCGGGAAGATTTTGAATATTACAGGGATCATCAGAATGAAGTAATGAAAAAGAATGCTTACTTTGAATATATTGAAGCAAATTTTAAAAAACATTGAATCAATTACGCCCAATGGCTCTCTTTCAATCGTTGGGATAACCCCGAAAAGATGAGGAAGATATGACAAGCGATAGCTAAGGAGCTATCGCTTGTTTTTCAGTCTAATGGGCAAAGATAGCACTTCTATTCTATAAGTTCTTCAGTAAAATGAGTATAGAGCATATTAGCGACCTCCGTTCAGAGTTTTCGGACAATTCCATTTTAACGGATTTGGTGCAAATATGCTCTACTTTTTTATTTTTTGTAGGCTCTATTTTTTATCTCAACTTTTATTACAGAGCCGTCTTTTATTTTGCAGCAGTTCGTCTTACTCTTTTACGATACCGAATGAACAGCCGAGGACATTTCTCTTACAAAATTCCCAACATACTTCACACTATCTTTACCGTATTTCGCCACCATTTTTACAATCGCACTGCCAACAATCACACCGTCAGCCTGTTTTGCCATTTGAGCCGCCTGTTCAGGGGTGGAGATACCAAAGCCAACCGCACAAGGAATAGGAGAAGCCGATTTGGACAAAGCAACAATTTCACCAATATCTGTCGTAATTTCAGAACGTACACCCGTCACGCCCAAAGAAGAAACAATATATAAAAAACCTTCTGCCTCTTTTGCTATCATCTTGATCCGATCGTGGGAAGTTGGTGCTACTAATGATACCAATTCTATTCCATATTTTTTGGCAAACGGCTGCAATTCTTCTTTTTCTTCATATGGCACATCGGGAATGATAAGACCGTCAATTCCTATCTGATGGCTTTTTTCCATAAATTTTTCGGTGCCGTAACCGAAAACTACATTGCAGTAGGTCATAAAAACCAGTGGAATGTCAATGTTCGGACGTACTCTCTCCACTAAGTCAAATATCTTTTCTGTTGTTGTACCACCGGCAAGTGCCCGAATATCTGCTTCCTGAATAACAGGACCTTCTGCAATAGGATCAGAAAAAGGAATACCGATTTCAATTAAGTCAACCCCATTGGATACCATTTCATATATCAGTTTTTCGGTTGTATCCAGATCGGGGTCGCCTGCTGTAATAAAAGCAATAAATGCTTTTTTGTTTTGAAACGCTGTTCCCAGTTTAGTCATGAATATCTACCCCCCTGTATCTTGCAATCGCAGCCACATCTTTATCGCCTCTGCCGCTGATATTAATTACCATTATTTGATTTGTTGCCATAGTAGGTGCCAGTTTAAGTGCATAAGCAACAGCATGTGAACTTTCAATAGCAGGGATAATACCCTCTGTTCGTGACAAATACTCGAACGCTTTCACTGCTTCCTCATCCGTAATGGGAACATATTCTGCTCTCCCCGTATCTTTCAAGTCAGCGTGTTCGGGACCGATGCCCGGATAATCCAAACCTGCCGAAATGGAATATACAGGTGCAATCTGACCAAATTCGTCCTGACAGAAATAAGATTTCATTCCGTGAAAAATGCCCAGTCTGCCGTTGGCCATAGTAGCAGCATTTTGGGGATTATCAACACCAAGACCTGCTGCTTCGCAGCCGATCAAACGAACATTTTCCTCTCCGATAAAGTGATAGAATGCCCCAATCGCATTGCTGCCGCCGCCGACACAAGCTAATACTGCATCGGGTAATCTGCCTTCTTTTTCCAAAATTTGATCCTTGATTTCCCGGCTGATCACTGACTGAAAATCTCTGACAATCGTCGGAAATGGGTGTGGTCCCATTACCGAACCCAAAGCATAGTGTGTATCATCTATTCTGGAAACCCACTCACGAAAGGTTTCATTCACCGCATCCTTCAACGTTTTCGTTCCGCTTGCAACAGGATGTACCTTTGCTCCCAACAATTCCATTCGGTAGACGTTAAGAGCTTGTCTTTCGCAGTCCACCTCTCCCATAAATATCTCACATTCCATTCCCATCAGTGCTGCTACAGTTGCAGTTGCTACTCCGTGCTGTCCTGCCCCCGTTTCTGCAATGAGTCTGGTTTTACCCATTTTTTTTGCCAACAGTGCCTGACCGAGAGCATTATTAATCTTATGAGAACCTGTATGGTTCAAATCTTCTCGTTTTAAATAAATTTTCGCTCCGCCCAGATCCTTTGTCATTTTCTCTGCATAATACAGCAGCGATGGTCTGCCTGTATATTCATTAAAAAGAGCTGTTAATTCCTTATTGAACTGATCGTCATTTTGATAAAAACGATATGCCTTTTCAAGGTCACTGACCGCATTCATCAAGGTTTCTGGAATATACTGACCTCCGTGTATACCAAATCTTCCTTTTGACATTTCATTCACTCCTCACTATTCTAATCAATTCCTCTATTTTCTTTTTGTCCTTTACTCCGTTCGTTTCAGCTCCACTGCTTAAATCAAGACAATAAGCATCGCTGTGGCAGGCTTGGGCGATATTATCGATCCTCAGTCCTCCTGCCAGAAAGAACGGCTTTTTTATGGATGGAATCATCGACCAATCAAAGGTTTTTCCTGTACCGCCATATGCATTTGGAGCGTAAGTATCCAGTAACAGGTAATCCACAGGCAGTGTATCAGCTTTTAGAATATCTTCCGCTGTCTTTGCCCTGACTGCACGGATAATCGGAAGATTTGTATGCTGCTTCAGGAAATGGATATACTCCTCCGTTTCATCGCCGTGCAGCTGTATCAGGTCAATCGTCCCTTTTTGCGCTAAATGAATGACAAAATCAATGTCATTATTAACGAAAACACCGACGGCTTTTATATTTTTATCGAGAAAAGATTTCAGCGTACCTGCTGTTTCAGCAGTAACTGTGCGTCTGCGTTCCGGAGCAAACAGAAAGCCAATATAATCGGGCTGACATTCATTCACCGCTTCTATATCCTGATAACGGGTCAATCCACAAATTTTGATCTTTGTCATACAGTCCCACCTTTCAGCTGTGCCAACATTGCTTTTTTGTTGGGAGAACGCATCAACGTTTCGCCGATCAATACTGCATTGACATTAGCCTGTCGAAGAACGTCAATATCTTCAGCGGTTTTGATACCGCTTTCGGCTACAAAGGTAACTTCCGACGGTACCAGTTTTCTCAGACGTATACAGTTATGAATATCAACAGTAAAATCTTTAAGATTTCTGTTATTTACCCCAATCAGCCTTGCTCCTGCATCGAGAGCCGAACGGATTTCCGTTTCATCGTGTGCTTCAACAAGTGCCGACAAGCCCAAAGAGTCACACACTCTAATATAAGACTTTATGGTCGCCGTGTCAAGTAGGGAACCAATCAAAAGTACTGCCGAAGCTCCTATGGTATGTGCCTGATAAATCATATATTCATCCACCGTAAAATCCTTGCGGATAATCGGAATGGCAATATTCCGACTGATCTCTTCCAAGTATCGATCACTGCCTTGAAAATATTCCGGCTCAGTCAGTACGGATACAGCTGCCGCCCCCGCCAATTCGTAATCCTTGGCGATCTGTATGTAAGGAAAGTCGGAAGCAATCAGCCCTTTCGATGGAGATGCTTTTTTGACTTCACAGATAAAACGTATATCGTTGCCACCCAATGCCTTCTCAAACTCAAAATTCTTTTTGGGGAGCGAAAGTGCCATTTGCTTCATTTCTTCAGAGGGCATTCTTTTTTTATCATTTTCTGCACGAAGTTTTGCCGACTGTGCCAGTTTGTCAAGTATCATCTTTTCCCTTCCTTTCGCCCGCATATTTTATTCTGCAAATGTCTGTGTCGCCTTAACAAATTCATCCAATTTTGCCTTCGCTTTACCACTGTCAATCGTTTCCTGTGCCAGATGAATGCCGTCTTTAATAGTATTCGCTGCTCCTGCCAGATACAAACTCATACCCGCATTTAAAACGACCATATCCCGTTTGGCTCCTTTTTGTCCGCTGAGAATATCCAGTGTGATTTGTGCATTTTCTTCGGGAGTACCGCCTACAATATCCTGTTCGATTGCCGATGTTAATTCGTAATCCGAAGCATTGACAGTATAGGTTGTAAATTCCCCGTGATTAATCTCACATACCAGATTACTGCCTGTGATTGTCATTTCGTCCAGTTTTGATGCACCGCATACAACCGCACCACGCTTTAATCCCAAGTTATGGAGTACCCTTGCAAGAGGTTCAACCAGCTCATCACTATAGACACCCATTAACTGATATTCGGCAGCAGCGGGACTGGTAAGCGGTCCAAGTACGTTAAATACCGAACGTATGCCTGTTTCACGTCTGGCGGGCGCAGCAAAACGCATTGATGAGTGATAGGTCGGAGCAAACATAAAGCACATATTAGTGTTTTGTAATACACTTTCTGTCTGTTCAGGGGTCAATTTGATATTAGCTCCAAGCATTTCCAGTACATCTGCTGCTCCGCTCTTGCTTGACACGCTTCGGTTTCCGTGTTTCGCCACGGGTATTCCTGCACCTGCAATCACAAATGCCGATGTGGTAGAAATATTAAATGTTCCTGCCTTATCTCCGCCTGTACCTACAATTTCAAAAACATCAAGATTATTTTTGTTGAGCTTAATGCCCTTTGCCCTCATTACTTCGGCACAAGCTGTAATTTCTTCTATGGTTTCCCCTTTTATTCTAAACGCTGTTATGAATGCTGCAATCTGGGCATCTGTTGCTTTTCCATCCATAATTTCATTCATAACCTGCTTAGTTTTTTCATAACCAAGATCCTTACCTTCGACCAATTCCGAAATAGCCTGTTTCATCATAATATACTTTCCTTTCTGATATTTATTGAATATTTAAAAAGTTTTCCATTATTTTTTTGCCCTGCGGGGTCATAATTGACTCAGGATGAAACTGCAATCCATACAGTTCGCTTTCCTTGTGCTTTACACCCATTATTTCACCTGTTTTATCTTCAGCGATGATACGGAAACAATCGGGAAGCGATTGCCGCTCAGCAATCAAGGAATGATAACGGGCTGCATCCAGCTGTGTATTCAGTCCTTGAAAAAGAGGGGATGTATTGTCGATCATAATACGATCTTGTTTGCCGTGCATTAATTTTTTGGCGTGTATGATTGTTCCGCCATATGCTTCACAAATCGCCTGATGTCCCAAACAAACACCTAAAATAGGCATTTCCCCACGCATTGTCAAGGCAACCTCCTCACATATCCCCGCATCCTTTGGATAACACGGTCCCGGAGAAAGAATAATATGTGTTGGTCGAAGTGTTCTTATTTCCTCCACTGTCATTTCATCATTGCGGATCACCTTAATGTCGGGATTGATGGAACCTGCCAACTGAACAAGATTGTATGAAAAACTATCGTAATTATCAATCAGTAAAATCATTTGTTTTGCCCTCCTTTCAAACGATGTCTGCACTGGACTGAACGGCATTCATCACGGCAAGTGCTTTGTTATATGACTCCATATATTCGTTTTCGGGAATACTGTCAGCTACAATTCCACCGCCTGCCTGTACATAAACTTTGCCGTCTTTTTTGACAGCCATACGAATAGCAATACAGGTATCTAAATTACCGGAAAAATCCATATAGCCAAGTGCTCCCCCATAAATACCACGAGGACATTTTTCCAGTTCTCCGATAATTTCACACGCACGAATTTTGGGCGCCCCTGAAAGGGTGCCTGCCGGCAGAACACTTTCCACCGCATCCAGTCCATCCTTATCACTGCGGATGTTACCCTCTACCTGTGAACAGATGTGCATAATTTTAGAGTAACGGTGTATCATTTTATACTTTGTTACTTCTACGGAGTTAAATTGAGAGATCCTGCCAAGATCGTTCCTGCCCAAGTCAACCAACATATTATGTTCCGAAAGCTCTTTTTCATCCGCAAGAAGTCCGTGTTCCAATTCAATATCTTCCTGCTCTGTTTTTCCTCTGGGACGTGAGCCTGCCACAGGGAAAGTGTATAGTCTGCCGTTTCTCAGACTAACAAGGGTTTCGGGAGAGGTACTCATAATATCCATACCGTCGATACTCATATAAACCATATATGGTGAAGGATTGGTTGTACGGAGAACACGGTAAGCATTGATCAGACTGCCGTCAAAATCCGCCTCAAAACGTCTGGAGATCACTGCTTGAAAGATGTCTCCATCACGGATATATTCCTTGGTTTTTTCCACCACATCGCAGTACTCTTCTTTTGAAAAATTACCGGTAAATGCGGAATACTGCGGTTTTTTTGTTTTGGGAAGCGGCTCATCGGCATAAAACAGACGAGCAGTATTATCAATCGTTTTTTCGGCATCGGCATAGTTTTTGGAAAGGTCATCCGTACTAATATTGACTGTAATATTAATTTTCTGTTTAAGGTGATCATAAGCGATCACCTTTTCAAACAACATTAATTCCATATCATAAAAGTCGCCTGAATCAATTTTTAATTTAGGCTCTGCATAACCGATCATAGAATAGGAAAAATATCCCACAAATCCTCCCTTGAACGGCGACATTTCATCGACATCAGGTGCCCGATATTTTTTCATAATTTCACGTACAAAGCTTAAAGGATCATCGGTATGGATCAATTTTGTTTCTCCATCCTTCTCCACGGTCATTATTTTATTTTTACAGGTAACGTGCATAATCGGATCGAAACCAAGAAAGGAGTAACGTCCCCATTTGGTACCGTTCTCTACACTTTCCAGAAGAAAATAACGTTTACTAATTCCCGCAATTTTACGCAAAAGTGTGATAGGTGTAACAACATCTGCAAAGAACTCTTTGGAAACGGGAATGGTGTTATACTGGGCTGACATTTTTTCGACTGTTTTCAAATCGGGTTTTAACATTTTGATTACCTCCCTTAAAAATTGAACGGTACGGATACACAAAATAAAAAAGCTTTTGTCCCCTGCAACACAAGGGACAAAAGCTTGAATTAGCTTCTGCGGTACCACCCAAATTGATAAATTAATCATCCGCTCATTGTTTGTACTAACATACATACTCTGCTGATAACGGTCAGAGTTCCGTCGACCATTACTTTCGCCAAAGCGATTTCCTGCCGCCCTTACGAGTCCATTCAATAAAAGTTAAACTACCGTCATCGCACCAACTGACAGCTCTCTGTGAGTATCACTGATATTTACTTACTCCCGTTCAACGGTTTACCAATATCCTATAACCAAATTATAAAACTTCACCAACCATTTGTCAAGCATTTTTTAACACAGAAAAAATTTTTGATAAAACGGTAGCTGATCTCTCATTCATTCGGCACGGATATAACGTTTCTTGGATTTAATGAACGACAGAAGTGTTTTTTTCTGCAAGATAGGTAGACTCCAAATCGGCAAGATGCAGTTTTACTGCCAAAGGATATTTTTCATATGCCTGACTGATAGCAAAGCTTCCTCCCCTAGCTGCTTCATCAAAACCACCCATATGCCAACGAATTGCCATAGCCTCAGAAGTTTTGAGTCTCATAAAGCGTTCTATCAAAAAAACAGATTTTTCTCCGTGACCGTAGGGAAACTGATCATCTACTGCATAAAACGGCTTTTTTTCCCAAGCACCTGTTTCCTCATTCTTGACATTACGGAAGGACACTTTATAAAATTGGGCTTTACAAAGGTCGTGCAGCAAAGCACAAATAACGAAGCTTTCCCTATTATCTCTTTCTTCGTCAAAATGCTTTGCCATCAATGTTTTGTAGACGCTAAGACTATGCATCACCAAACCTTGTTCACAGGCACAATGAAATTTAGAACTGGCAGGAGTTGTAAAAAAATCTGTTTTCTGTAGCCACTCCAGCAATTCTACCGAACCTTCACGCTTGATATTTTGCGTGTATATTTCGATAAATTCATTTTTATAACTCATTTAGTTCATTTCGACTCCTCTCAGGCAATCACTTCAATTTATCATCATAGTGTGCTCTTTCGCCGCCGATAAACTTTGCTCTTGTACGGGCACCGGTGATATGTGCTTCACCGATTTGCTTGGTTTCAAATACGATCGGTACAGCAACTTCTTTTAAATGCATACCGATCAGCACACCGCCTATATCGATCCCTGCATCGGCCTTAATATGTTCGACCGCAACCGGTTCTTTCATCGTACGGTAAGCTATCGTAGAAAAAGAACCTCCTGCTTTAGGCTGAGGAACTACATTAACAATTTCAATATTTCCAACAGCGGACTTTTCTATAATAATGGCACGATTCAGATGTTCACAACATTGTGACGCAAGGTAAATGCCTCTTTTTTGCAATTCAGGATAAATGCCGTCAAAAATAGCCTGTGCAATATCAACGCTTGATGACGTGCCGAAATTTTTACCAATCACTGTACTTGAGGAACAGCCGACCACAAAAATATCTCCTTGTTTCAATCCTGATTGTTCAAGAGCTTCCAATACAACACGATTTGCTTGTTCTTTTATTTCTTCGTACATAATCCAACATCTCCGATATAAAATACGTTTAGGCACCTCTCACGAGATGCCTAAATAAGGAAATCTTTTTCGATTATTCAGCGTCTTCTTCCTCAGCTGTATCTGTCAAAAGAGCCTTCATAGAAAGGCTGATACGCTTCTGCTCGAAGTCGATTGCTGTAATCTTTACTTTTACCTTCTGACCTACAGAAAGGACATCCTCCGGTTTCTCAACTCTCTCGTTAGAAATCTGTGAAACGTGGATCAGACCGTCAATACCGGGAATGATCTTAGCAAAAGCACCGAACTGTGTAAGACCAACGATCTCTACCTCACACTCTGTGCCTTCGGGATACTGATTTTTAAGAATTTCCCAAGGATTGTCCTCGTCTTTCTTGTAACCCAGTGAAATCTTGCCCTTTTCCGGATCAAGTGCCTTTATGTATACCTCAACGGTATCGCCTACGTTTACTACCTCTGACGGATGCTTAATTCTGTTCCAAGAAAGCTCCGAGATATGGATCATACCGTCAATACCGCCGATGTCAACGAATGCACCATAAGATGTCAATGACTTAACAGTACCTGTATATTTCTTGCCTACTTCTGCATCTGCCCAGAATTCTTCCGCCTTTTTCTTACGTTCATCATTAAGAACGGAACGAATAGAACCTACTGCACGTCTTCTCTGCTTGGTTACTTCAATAATACGGAAAGAAACCTCCTGCTTAAGCAGACCATCAAGACTTTCACCTCTGGTTGCAGTTGCCTGTGATGCAGGAATGAATACCTTGACACCGTTAGAAAGAGCGATTACGCCACCTTTTACGATTTCGGTAACGACACCTGTAATAACGGATTTTTCTTCTTCTGCCTTTACGATAGTGTCCCAACCCTTCTGTGAGTCAAAACGCTTTTTAGAAAGAAGAATAGTTCCTTCCTGATCGTTCGTTTTCATAATGACAAGGTTAAGCTCGTCACCAACTTTTACAAGGTCTTCTGCTTTTGCCGAAGGATCATCAGACAGCTCTGCCAGCGGAATAATGCCAGTCTGTTTTCTGCCTACATCTACACGAACCTCTGTTGGAGTTACGCCAACAACAACACCCTTTATCCTTCCGTCTGTATTATAATTTTTGAAAGACTCCTCAAGGAGTGCCTCAAATTCGCTCGGCTCAGTTTTGGTTTCCTCAACGTTTTTGATTTCTTCTGTCATGGTAACAAGTACCTCCTTTATAATGCTTGCCGGAGTCGATGCTCCGGCTGTTATGCCAATCCGATTCGCCTGCCTTACAGCAAAAAGCGGCAGCTCTGTTACCGATTCGATCAGATAAGTTTCACGGCACTTATCTTTACAGATATGATACAGCTTATTGGTATTCGAGCTGTGTCTGCCTCCAATGACAAGCATCAGGTCAGATTGCGATGCAAGAACCTCCGCTTCGGATTGTCGATCTGATGTGGCACTACATATTGTATCAAATATTTTAGTATTTGTACATACTTTTTGAAATATTTTTAAAGATTTTTTCCACTCTGATATATCAAAAGTGGTCTGAGCAACCACACAGATCTCTTTATTTTTCAAATAAGGAAATTTTTTTAAAATTTCTTCCAATTCATCGCAGTTTTGATAAGAATGATATTCCGAATGGCAGTGTCCGATAATTCCCTGTACCTCCGGATGGTGCTCATCTCCGGCGATCAGGATGATTTTACCGCACCTTGAATATTCGGCGGCAATACGATGAATTTTGAGTACAAAGGGACACGTGGCATCCTCACATTTGATCCCCAATTCTTTAATTCTATCCGTTACGCTTTCCGGTATCCCGTGAGAACGGATAACAAGCGTTTCTCCGTTTTTCACATCATCGGGCACATCAGCAATTTTAACACCTCTGGCTGCAAGTTCATTCACCATATGCTGATTGTGAATGATCGGTCCGAGCGTATAGACACACTTCCCCTCATCAAGAAGTTTTTCAACGATATTAACGGCACGGCTCACACCAAAACAAAAACCTGCCGACTTTGCTACTGTTACAGTCAATTTTTCGCCTCCCCGATGGTATTAATCCGTTCTTTGATGGTTTGTGTCAACTGTCTGGCCGCACGCAGAGAATGGTCATCCGGCGGAATGATCACCTCACCGAAGGTGACCGTCACAGTTGAAAATGGTCTGATTTTTCCATCTGTCCAAACAAACACCGGTAAAACCGGAACGTGATTTTTGACAGCAAGTAATGCTGCTCCGGCTTTTGGTTCAAAGCTGCCGTCTTTGACAATTTTTCCTTGTGGAAAAATACCTACTGCCTTACTATCAGCAAGCAGTTTTGCCGCATAATTAACCGATCGTATATCCGAGCTGCCACGTTTGACAGAAAACACTCCGCAGGCTTTCAGAAATGCCCGAACAAAAATACCGCAGTCGGTAAAAAATTCCGACTTTGCCATAAAGCAAATCTGTCTTTTTATTCCCAAACCGATAGCAACAGGATCAAAAAAGCTGATGTGGTTGGAACAAATAATCAATGCTCCCTTTTGAGGAATATGCTTTTTCCCAATATAGTGTATTCTATAGAACGGTCGGATAAAGATCAATCCAAGAAATCTTAATATCAAGTAGATTATTTTAAATCATTCTCTCTGAGTTTTTGTATTTCAGACATAATACGGCGGCTTGCATTTCGGTATTCCTCACCTATACCGTTTTCAAGTCCCAATTCTTGCGGTGTCATCGGATTCCCCCACGAAATAGTCACTTTGCGAAACACTTTGACTTTCTTATTCTTGGGAGTGATACAAACCGGAATAACAGGCACATTCATCTGATGTGCCACGATAGCCGCTCCTGCTTTCGGACGAAGAAATTCACCCGTTTTGGAACGTGTTCCCTCAATGAAGATCCCCAGAAGCTTACCATCACGAACGACATTGTCAGCTTCATTGATTGCCTTTCCGTCACCTGCTCCTCTGGTAACAGGAAAAGCTCCTAAAGTACGAATAAGACTGGCAAGAAAACGATTGTGAAATAGTTCTTCCTTTGCCATATAATATATCTGCCGCTTTTGCGTTACTCCCAACAATACAGGGTCAAAATTGGAAAGATGATTGGAACAAATAATATAAGCTCCCTCTTGGGGAACATTTTTCTTTCCATTGACTTTATAAAAAAACATCAGCTTAAAAATCGGGATGATGAGAATTCGTCCCACAACATAAAGAGGATGTCGTTTCATATGACCGCCTCCTTGATAATGCCGACCACTTTTCGTATTGATTCCTCCAATGTCAAGTCGGAAGTATCCACAATGATCGCATTGTCAGCAGCTTTCAACGGTGCTGCCTCTCTATGAGAGTCGTTATAGTCACGCTTGATAATATCCACAAGAATGGTTTCGTAATCTAATTTTTCACCCTTTTCCTCAAGCTGCAGCAAACGGCGTCTGGCTCTGGTTTCGGGCGAAGCGGTAAGAAAAATTTTAACCTGAGCATTAGGTAAAACAACTGTCCCTATGTCCCTTCCATCCATAATAACATCATTTGTCCTAGCAAAATCACGCTGCAAATCCAGCAAGAATTGACGTACTTCAGGAACAGCAGAAACGACCGACGCTGTCATCGATGCCTGTTCGGTACGTATCTCACTGCTCACATCCTTATCGTTCAGCAATACGTGTTGCTCACCATTCAGGAAAACTATGCTGATGTCAATATCCTGAAGAATGTGAATGACAGCTGCGGTATTCGATGGATCTATTTTCTTTTGAATACACGCTAACCCTATCGTACGATACAATGCACCCGTATCAACATAAATAAAGCCAAGTTCCGATGCTGCTCTTCGGGCAATGGTGCTTTTGCCTGCCCCTGCAGGTCCGTCTATTGCAACCGCTATCATAAATTTTTGCCTCCGTTTACGTATGATATGCAATCATTATAGCACTTTTTTTAGAAGAATACAACCGTCCTGCCTCAAATCGACTTAAACTCTTTCGATTTTTCATTTTGCTGCTCTGTCATTTACGGTCAACACCGTTGACAAACGGTGATTTTCGTGGGATAATATAGTTCTGTAAAATTATAGATTATTTTGGAGGATTGTTTTATGTCAAAGGAACTTGCAAAAGCTTACAATCCGAGTGAATTTGAGGACAGAATTTATCAATTCTGGGAAAAAAGCGGATTTTTTCACGCTGAGGTTGACAATACAAAAAAACCATACAGCATTATGATGCCGCCTCCCAATATCACCGGTCAGCTTCATATGGGTCACGCTCTGGACAACACACTGCAGGATATTTTAATTCGTTTCAAGAGAATGCAGGGTTATTCTGCTCTTTGGCTCCCGGGCACTGACCACGCTTCTATCGCTACTGAAGCAAAAATTGTTGAGGCAATGCGTAAAGAAGGCGTTACCAAAGAGGAAATCGGCAGAAAAAAATTTCTGGAACGTGCTTGGAACTGGAAAGCCGAATATGGCGGACGTATTGTTAAGCAGCTCCGAAAAATGGGTTCTTCCGCCGACTGGGAAAGAGAACGCTTTACAATGGATGAAGGCTGTAACAAAGCTGTCAAAAATGTTTTTGTCCGTCTTTATGATAAGGGACTTATCTATCGTGGTGAACGTATCATCAACTGGTGTCCCCATTGTCTTACCTCCATCTCTGACGCTGAGGTAGAATACGAGGAACAGGCAGGTCATTTCTGGCATCTCAGATATCCGCTCGCTGACGGAAGCGGTTATATTAACCTCGCCACAACACGTCCCGAAACACTGCTCGGTGATACTGCCGTAGCGGTTAACCCCAAGGATGAAAGATACAAAGCTCTTGTAGGCAAAATGCTTATTCTCCCTATCGTTCACAGAGAAATTCCCATTGTTGCCGATGAGTATGTTGAAATGGATTTTGGTACAGGTGTTGTAAAAATCACACCGGCACACGACCCTAATGACTTTGAAGTAGGTCTTCGTCATCAATTACCTGTTATCAACGTAATGACTGACGATGCCAAAATCACCAGTGATTATCCTCAATATGCCGGTATGGACAGATACGAAGCGAGAAAGGCGATCGTCGCTGATCTGGAAAAAGAGGGTGCTCTCGTCAAAATAGAAGATTATACTCACAATGTTGGCACTTGCTATCGTTGTTCCACTACCGTAGAACCGAGAGTTTCCAAACAATGGTTTGTTAAAATGAAACCGTTGGCTGGTCCTGCTATTGATGCCGTTAAAAACGGTGATACGCAGTTTGTTCCTCCCCATTTTGAAAAAACTTATTTCCACTGGCTCGAAAATATCCGTGACTGGTGTATTTCTCGTCAGCTTTGGTGGGGACATCAGATACCTGCTTTCTACTGTGATGACTGCGGCGAAACTGTTGTCACAAAAGAAAACGAAGCCAACTGCCCCAAGTGCGGGAAACCTATGCGTCAGGATCCCGATACTCTTGATACGTGGTTCTCATCTGCTCTTTGGCCGTTCAGCACATTGGGCTGGCCTGACCATACCCCTGAATTGGATTACTTCTATCCTACCAGTGTATTGGTAACAGGTTATGATATTATCCCCTTCTGGGTAATGCGTATGATGTTCAGTGGGTTGGAACACGTCGGCAAGGTTCCGTTTGGTAAAGTACTCATCCATGGCTTGGTGCGTGATGCTCAGGGCAGAAAAATGAGTAAATCTCTCGGTAACGGTATCGATCCGCTGGAAGTGATTGATCAATTTGGCGCAGACGCACTCCGACTGACTCTTGTAACAGGAAATGCTCCCGGCAATGATATGCGTTATTCGGAAGAAAAAATCACTGCAAGCCGTAACTTTGCCAACAAGCTTTGGAATGCTGCTCGCTTTATCCATATGAATATTGATGACTATGATGTCAAAAATGAGCTGCCGGACAAACTTGCCGCTGAGGATAAATGGATCGTATCTACCCTTAACACCGTTATTCAAGAAGTGACCGAAAATCTGGAAAAATATGAGTTGGGTGTGGCTGTCCAGAAATTGTATGATTTTATTTGGGACTGTCTGTGTGACTGGTATATTGAATTAACAAAATCCAGACTTCAGTCCGAAGGAAATTCCGCACAAAACGCCCGTCAGGTTCTCGTATGGGTAATGACGCAGTCCCTCAAACTGCTGCATCCGTTTATGCCGTTTATTACAGAGGAAATCTGGCAGTCGATGCCCCATAGCGGTGAAACCATTATGCTGGAAGAATACCCGGTATATACGGAAGAACACAGCTTCCCTGAGGCTGAAAAACAGATGAATATGATTATGGACGCCATCAAAGCCATTCGTAACCGCCGCTCAGAAATGAATGTTCCCCCGTCAAGAAAAGCAAAGGTCTTTATTGCGGCAAAGGATACTGTTACCTTCCAGAACGGCAGATTGTTTTTCTCTCGTCTGGCCAGTGCCAGCGAAGTGAATGTTGCCGAAAGCTATGACATAGATGGAGCTGTCACCATCGTAACGGCAGATGCTAAAATTTATATCCCGATGGATGAATTGGTAGATAAAGATGCCGAACTGAAACGTCTTAACAAAGAACTGGAAACCGCACAGAAGGATCTGATGTTCAATGAAAAGAAACTGAACAATCAAGGCTTTATGGCAAAGGCTCCTGAAAAGGTTGTTGCCGAAGTAAAGGCCAATGCCGCTAAGTTTGCAGAAAAAATCGAAATGATCAAAGCTGCTATTGATGCACTCAAATAATTATTCCTCATAAAATACATATAATATTCCCCACAGAAATTGCTGTCAAAATACAACAGTCATTCTGTGGGGAATATTTTGTGTGAGAGATTTTTATCAATCACTGATACTTCATTGGCACTTACTGCCATATCATCGGCAGCAAAAGCATACAAATTACTCCCGGTATCCCAAGAAAGGAGGATACCCCAAGCGACAACCGACTGACCGGTATCGAAACCGCTGTCAAAGAAGAACAGAGATTGACAACGGTTAATGCCGCTATCCCCCCCAGCACAGAAAGCATTCCGCTTCGGAATGGATGTCTTGTATGCATTATTTTATGCAAAATCACTATGACCGCAAATGCTGAAATACAGATCATCACAAACACACTATCCGACACTGCCATTCCTCCGTTTGTCTTGGATGTTATCAATATGTATGAGTTGGCTGACGATTTTATACGAAAAACGGAGCAGATCACTGCCCCGTTCTGTAAAAAATTATCCGATTGTATTTTTGATGAGGTTAGCGGTTTCGTGAGCAAGACGGGTAATTTGTTCCTTATCCAGTCCTTCCAGCATTACTCGGACAAGCGGTTCTGTTCCCGAAAGTCTGACCAGAATTCTGCCGTTTTTACCAAGCTCATTTTGTACGCTTTCAATTTTATCTTTGATGATCTGATTAGTTTGGAAACTCTCTTTACCCTCAGCGGTTACTTTAACATTAACAAGTACCTGAGGATATTGCTTCATTACCTTTGTGATATAGGAAAGCTTCGTTTTTCTTCTGCTGACAATACTGAGAAGCTGTGCTGCTGTCAGCTCACCGTCACCTGTCGTGGAATAGTCCAGAAAAATAACGTGTCCCGACTGCTCACCGCCAAAATTATAACCTGAACGACGCATTTCTTCCAGCACATATCTGTCGCCTACATCCGTTGCTACAAAATTCAAGCCATTATCTTCACAGAAGCAGCCGAAGCCCATATTCGACATTACCGTACCAACTGCGGTATCTTTACTCAAACGATGATTGGAATGAAGATCCATTGCACAAATTGCCATAATGAAATCACCATCAACAACATTGCCGTTATCGTCTACGGCAAGACATCTGTCTGCATCGCCGTCAAAAGCAATACCCAGTTCTACATCGTTTTCCATTACATAACGCTGCAGATTTTCAAGGTGAGTTGAGCCGCAGTTATCGTTGATATTGGTTCCGTCCGGTTTATCAAACAGCAAGTGACATTCTGCACCGAGCGAAGTAAACAGTTTTTCTGCCGTGCGTGATGCAGAACCGTTGGAGCAGTCTATCGCCACCTTCATTCCGTCAAGACGAGTCGGTACTGTTTCGATGACGTGTTCAATATAGTCGTCTGCCGAACGTTTTGCTTTTGTGACACTGCCAAGTTCATTGCCCACAGGCTGAGCGTATGACTTTGCTCCATCCAGAACAATGGCTTCAATCTTCGCTTCGAGTGCATCGGGCAATTTAAAGCCTTCTCCTGAGAAAATTTTAATTCCGTTAAACTCAAATGAGTTATGCGAAGCGGAAATCATAATGCCGGCATCAGCATGATACTTTTTGATAAGATAAGCAACGGCCGGTGTCGGAACGACTCCCAACAAAACAACATCTGCCCCCACCGAACAAAGACCTGCGGTCAATGCTCCTTCCAGCATATCAGAAGAAAGTCGGGTATCTTTACCAATCAAAATTTTCGGGTGTTCATTACCATTTTCTGTCAGTACCATTGCTGCGGCTCTACCGATGTTCATTGCCAGTTCACAGGTCAATTCTGTGTTGGCAATACCACGTGCACCATCAGTTCCAAATAATCTTCCCATAATCAAAACTCCTTACTATATGTTAAATATCTGACCCAATGTCAATCGATATATTTTTATGTTATGATCAGCACCAATTAGCATTATTTTTCATCTTTTGAAATCAATTCGTGCTTTAAGGCACAAAGTAATGCTGTGCCTGCGGCATTATCTGCCGAAAATTCAGGCTGTGCAAAATAGGCTCCGAATTTTTCCGTAATATGATCTTTGATAATTTTGTCGGACATTACGCCGCCTGCAAACAGCACAGGCATTTCTCCGTATTGTTCAAGCAAACGTGAACACATATTGTCCAGTGTCATTTTTATGTATTCAAGACATAATGCCGATACGCTTTCTTTTGACGCACCATTTTCGTAAGCCCGACGGCATATATTTTCTACTCCCGAAAGACAGCAATCACTGCCTTTTAAAGTGGGGTGTACCTTGGGAAATTTTTCAGTATTTCTCACAGCAAGCTGCTCCAACGCTGCACCGCACGGAAAATGCAGCCCCAGCATTACCCCCACCCTATCTACCAGTTGTCCTGCGTTGAGATCAAGTGTTTTGGCAACCAATTCTGCACGAATAATGTGCTCAGAGTCAGGTGTAACAATCACCGCTTCGGTTGTTCCGCCTGATACGTGAAAAGCCAGGAAACGTTCACCTATTAACTGTGTTTTTCGGGATGAATAAAGTGCCGCAGCAATGTGACCGCTTTGATGTGAAAAAGTATACAGTGGAACTCGAAGGACTGACGAAAGAACTTTCGCTGTGGAATGTCCTACTGTAAAACACGGCATATACGAACCGTCAACATCTCTGGGGCGTGAAGATACCCCCACAGCAGCAATATTTTCGTCAAAGTCTAAAAGTACACTGCCAATAATGTCCGGCAACTGCTGTATGTGATGAAAAACCGCATCACTTTGACGCAATCCGCACTCTCCGTCTTTGACAGGCAACAGTTTTTTGGCGTGAATAATTGTTTTGGCGGCGGTATCATACACCGCCGCCGATGTTGTATAATTGCTGGTATCTATACCAAGATAATAGGACATTATTGATCACCGCTTGTTTCCAATGATTTGGCAATAGATCCAAGAACACCGTTCACAAAAGAACCATCGTTGTCTGTTGCGTAATTTTTGGCAAGCTCAACTGCTTCGTTGATGGATACTCCTATCGGAATATCTTTGATATAGAGCATTTCAAATACGGCAATACGAAGAATGGTCAGTGATATTTTAGAAATACGATTTTTCTTCCATCCTTTGAGATTGGCTTCGATCACCCTGTCAATTTCCTCCAGATGCTGCTCCACTCCCTGTACCACTGTTTTGACGTAATCCCCTGCTATGGTATCACGGGCATTTTCGGCATCGGCAAAAACATCTTCTGCGGTATCATCTCGAAACATACGCTCAAAAACAAAACCCAAAGCGGTCTGTCTTTCTTCTCGCCTGCTTATTTTCTTATTTTCCTTGGGATTTTTTTCCATTGATAAGACCTCTCGTTTCTTCATCAGGCATTGAAGATTGCCTTGTGGAATACTTTCTTGCCTTTTTTGATAACAACATAGCCCTTTGCGAACTGTTCGGCAGTCAGCTCTGCTTTCACATCGGTGATTTTTTCATCATCAATGGAAATACCTCCTTGCTGAATAAGTCGTCTTGCCTCTGCTTTCGACGGCACAAGCTTTGTTGCAGCAAGAAGATCGATCAAACCAATTTTACCGTCTGTGAACATCGCCGCCTCTATGGATGTAGAGGGCATATTGTCTGTGTCAGATTTACGGGAGAATAAAGCTCTGGCTCCTTCCAATGCCTTATCTGCTTCTTCCTTGCCGTGTACGAGATCGGTCAGCTCATAAGCAAGAATTTCTTTTGCCTTATTCAGTTCACTACCTTCCAATTTTTCCAGTTCCCTGATCTGCTCCATCGGCACAAAGGTCAGCATTTTCAAACATTTAATAACGTCACTGTCGGCAACATTTCTCCAATACTGGAAAAATTCAAACGGACTTGTTTTTTCAGCATCCAGCCATACCGCACCTTTTTCCGTTTTACCCATTTTTTTGCCCTCGGAATTGAGCAGCAGATTAATGGTCATTGCATAAGCATCTTTGCCGAGCTTTCTTCGGATCAGTTCCGTTCCGCCCAGCATATTGCTCCACTGATCATCTCCGCCAAATTGGAGATTACAGCCGTACTTCCGATACAACGACAAAAAGTCGTAGCTCTGCATAATCATATAGTTAAACTCAAGAAAACTGAGTCCTTTTTCCATACGCTGTTTGTAGCACTCTGCACGCAGCATATTATTAACAGAGAAACACGCTCCCACTTCACGAAGAAGTTCTACGTAATTCAATTCAAGGAGCCAATCAGCATTATTGACCATCAAAGCCTTATCATCCGAAAAGTCAATAAAGCGTTCCATTTGTTTCTTAAAGCATTCGATATTATGCTGAATATCCTCTTTGGTCAGCATTTTACGCATATCTGTTTTTCCCGAAGGGTCACCGATCATACCGGTACCTCCGCCAAGAAGAGCGATCGGTTTATTTCCTGCCATCTGGAGCCTTTTCATTAAGCATAATGCCATAAAATGTCCTACGTGCAGACTGTCGGCTGTGGGGTCGAAACCGATATAAAATACAGCCTTTCCCGAGTTGATCAATTCACGGATTTCTTCCTCATCTGTCATTTGAGCGATCAAACCACGCTCCTGAAGTTCTTCAAATACTCCCATTTGTCCGTCGTCCTTTCTGTCATTTTAAAATGTGTCAGTCAGCCGCAGGTTGTATTCCTGCTAACTATCTTGGCAAACCCTGAAAAAGGCTTGCATAAAATAGGGAATCAAATGCTGGGCAGATATTACCGCTCAGCGAAAATAATTGATCGACGTTGGGGATCAGATTGAATAAAATACAACAACACCCCCTGTCGATGACAACAGAGGGCGATATTTTACCGCGGTACCACCTCAATTTATCGACACGGCAAACTATACCGCACCGACCTCATTGGCTTCAAAACCTCGCATTGTAACGTGTGCAAAACGTCCGGACCTAATCATTTCTAACAAAATCTTTCTCAGTCCGTCAGCTCAAAGATGTATTTCTACAGATACTTTGGAATATTTTCACCTACCATATTCTCTCTGCACAAAGTATTTCTGTGTACTTTTTCTTATCATCGCTTTTATCTTATCCTGATATTGTTTACCTCAAACAGAAAATGTCAAATTTTTTGTTCTGAGATAGATATTAGTATAATCATATTTTTTCATTTTGTCAACTGTTTATTGATCAAAAAGCGGCACCCGTACCGGATTATCGCCATCAATCCGTATACGGGTGCTGATATTATTCTTTATGTGACACAGGATGGATTAATACATACCGCCCATTGATGGATCTGCAGCAGGAGCTGCCGGAGCAGGCTCTTTGATGTCTGCAACAAGTGACTCTGTGGTAAGTACCATACTTGCAACAGAAGCGGCATTCTGAAGTGCAGAACGTGTTACCTTTGTCGGGTCAACAATACCATTCTCCATCATATCCATATATTCTTCTGTCAAAGCGTTAAAGCCGTATCCCACCTTTTCGGCAGAAACTATTTTCTCTACGATAACAGAACCTTCCAGACCTGCATTTTCTGCGATCTGACGTACAGGCTCCTCCAGTGCTTTAAGAACAATTTTAGCACCTGTCTTTTCATCGCCTTCCAGTGTTTCAACCAGTGTCTTAACAGCATTCATTGTATTCAAAAGTGCTGTACCGCCGCCTGCCACGATACCTTCTTCAACTGCTGCCTTAGTAGCGGCAAGGGCATCTTCGATACGAAGTTTTTTCTCTTTCATTTCGATTTCTGTTGCAGCACCAACCTTGATCACTGCTACACCGCCTGCCAGCTTTGCAAGACGCTCCTGAAGTTTTTCACGATCAAAGTCTGAAGTAGAAGTTTCTATCTGAGCACGGATCTGTCCTACTCTGCCCTGAATATCGTCTGCATTGCCTGCACCATCAACGATGATGGTGTTTTCTTTATCAACCTTCACCTGACGAGCACGTCCAAGCTGATCAATAGTAGTATCCTTAAGTTCAAGACCAATTTCAGAGGAAATCACCTGACCGCCTGTCAAAACAGCGATGTCACGAAGCATTTCCTTTCTTCTGTCGCCAAATCCCGGAGCCTTCACACCAACACAAACGAATGTACCGCGAAGCTTGTTGAGAATAATGGTTGTCAGAGCTTCACCTTCAATATCCTCTGCAATAATAACGAGCTTCTTGCCCGACTTAACGATTTCTTCGAGAAGCGGAAGAATTTCCTGAATATTGGTGATCTTCTTATCTGTGATAAGGATATAAGCATCATCGATCACTGCTTCCATCTTATCGGTATCGGTACACATATAAGGGGTAATATAACCTCTGTCGAACATCATACCTTCAACAACCTCTGAATAGGTTTCAGCTGTTTTGGACTCCTCCACTGTGATAACGCCGTCGTTGCCTACTTTATCCATTGCTTCTGCAATGAGGTTGCCAATAAATTCATCAGCAGCTGAAATAGTTGCAACTCTTGCAATATCCTTAGAACCTTCTACCTGCTTGGAGTTAGCTTTAAGCTGCTCTACTGCTGTATCAACTGCTTTGCTGATACCTTTTTTCAGTACCATCGGATTAGCACCTGCGGTAACATTCTTCATACCTTCACGGATGAGTGCCTGTGCCAGAAGAGTAGCTGTTGTAGTACCATCACCTGCTACATCATTTGTCTTGGTGGAAACTTCCTTTACAAGCTGTGCACCCATATTTTCAAACGGATCATCAAGCTCAATTTCCTTTGCAATGGTAACGCCGTCATTCGTAATTAATGGTGCACCGAATTTCTTATCAAGTACCACATTTCTTCCCTTTGGACCCAGTGTGATCTTTACTGTATTAGCGAGCTGGTCAACACCGCTCATCAACGCTTTTCTTGCTTCTTCGCCATATGCAATCTGCTTTGCCATAATGAAATACCTCCAAAATTCTGTTTCTGTACATCAACAGCATAGGCAGAACAATGCCCTGCTGCCGGATGATCTTGCTATAGTCAGATCAGAGAAATACCCACATATAACATTAACGTCTGCGGATCTTTCCCACTCCAAATCATTCTACTACTGCAAGAATATCTGATTGACGAACGATAGTATATTCCTCACCGTCAAGCTTTACCTCTGTACCGGAATATTTACCGGTAATCACTTTGTCGCCGACATTAACATACATCGTTACCTCTTTGCCGTCTACAACGCCGCCCGGTCCTACTGCAACGACCGTAGCAAACTGAGGTTTTTCCTGTGCCGAGGCGGTAAGAACAATACCGCTCTTAGTGGTTTCCTCTGCTTCCTCTGCTTTAACAACTACTCTGTCCAACAATGGTTTAATAGTCATAATAATATTGCCTCCTTCTAAGCAATGAATTGATGGTAATTTTAAATTTTAGCACTCTCTGTCTTTAAGTGCTAAATGTATTGTATACTGTTTTTCCAAAAAAATCAAGTATTATTTTATACTTTTTCCCTGTTTTATAATTTTTTTACATTCAATATCACTCACAATATATTATACATTCATTTCTTCAATACAGTTTGCTGTAATTTGTCAGCAAAAAAGATCATTGATATAAGAATAATGACTATTGACTATGGGGTAATTTTGGGTATAAAATAGAAACGTTGGTAAAATAAAACATTTTGGGGAGATTTTAATATGAAGATCAAATCAATACTAACGCTGATGATCACCGCTGCCTTGACGGTTTCCGTAATGTCCGGCTGTGCTAACGAAAGTGCCGATGTTTCTAAACAAACTCTTTCCGAGAAAGACAAAGCCGCTAACAGCAAGGTGGAAAACAGTGCTGAGATCAAACAGCCTGAGTTTGTCAAGGTGGATGAAAAACAATGTACCATCAGCGGATTAGAAGGAATTGTATATGACGGTAATATCCATAAACTGGGACTGAATATTACCTATGACAAAAAAACACTGAAACAAAATACTGATTATGATGTAGTGTACAGCGATGAATTGCTCTATCCCGGCGAATATGTTGCTGATATTCGTTTTAAGGGAGGCTATGACGGGGAAATCAAAAAAAATTTTACGATTGATCTGGAAACACCTGAAATCACCGATCTTTCAGCAGGATTGGATGTACTGCACGTTTCATACAAAAATGTTGATACCCTTTCCGGTTACGAAATTGAGTACAGTACCAATAAAGATTTTTCTGAAAGCGATACCCAAACTGTTGAGGATGGAATAACCGCAATGTCCTCTATAGAGGTAGATGACGATACCGACAGCGAAGATGAAAAAACGGCTGCATACTATGTCAGAGTCCGCTCTTTCCTGACAAATGAAGATATTCAGGAAATGAAGGACAGAAAAAAGACTGAAAATGAAGAAGATGCTGACGTTGATGAGGAAAACAGCGACACCGATGAAGAAGAAATCAGCGATACCGATGAGGACACTGAAAACGATACTTCCGACAGCCAAAAAGAAAATGTCATCTATTCCGAATGGAGTACTCCTAAAAATATCAAACTTCTTGAAAAAACGGAAACAGAAGGACGCACCTATATTGACGGAGTCATCATTGCCAATAAAACCTACAATTTGCCCTCTGACTATGATCCCGGTGTCAATGATGATGCTGCAAAAGCGTTTGAATTGATGGCAGCTAATGCCGAAAAAGATGGTATTACCCTCAAAATTGTGTCGGGTTACAGAAGTTATGATTTACAGTCCAGAATTTACAGCAGCTATGTCAAGGAACGGGGACAAGAAGAAACCGACAAAGTTTCAGCTCGTCCGGGTCATTCGGAACACCAAACAGGCTTTGCGTTCGATATTAATTCTACCGATTCGTCTTTTATTGACACTCCCGAAGCAGAGTGGCTTGATGAAAATTGCTACAAATATGGATTCATTATACGTTATCCCGATGAAAAACTTGACATTACAGGTTATTCTTATGAGCCGTGGCATATTCGTTACGTTGGTAAGGATTACGCCGAAAAGTTATATAAGTTGGGACTAACACTGGAAGAATATTTCGGTATTTCCTCCCAATACGAAGACGATGACTACGAAGTGCCTGATTACGAGGAAGAACTTTCCGATGATGACGAGGATGAAGATGACGATGAAAATTCTTCCGAAGAAGAGTATGAGGATGAAGATGACGATGAAAATTCTTCCGAAGAAGAGTATGAGGATGAAGATGACGAAGATGATGATTATGAAGATGATTACGATGATTATGACGATGACTATTACGATGAAGATGACGAATAATTTGTAACACAAAAATACCGTGCTGTTCACGCCATAGAACAGCACGGTATTCTTTATATTTTTGCCTTGGGTTTGTCTCTTTTAATGATAATTTGCTCCTCGCCCGGGAAATCCTGATCCAGAAAAGTATCAATCTCTCTTTTTAATCTTGCAATAGGCATCCCTACTACATTATAATAATCTCCGCTAATTCTTTTAACGAATAAGGCACCTATTGATTGAATACCATATCCTCCCGCTTTATCATATGGTTCGGTTGTAGCAATATATTCCTCTATTTCGTCGGGGGTGATTTCGTAAAATTCCACCTCTGTTGTTTCAGAAAACGTGTGAGTTTGTCCCAGATAACACAATGCACAACCTGTTACTACGTAATGGGTCTTTCCTGAAAGCATCTCCATCATTTCTCTGGCGTCACTTGTACTGCGTGGTTTATTGAGAATTTTCCCCTCCATAATCACTGATGTATCACAACCTATCACCAACGCTTTACTGTAACCCTTGGCAATAGACTCTGCTTTTTCCTTGGCAAGGTATTCAGGGCATTGCTCTACCGCCAGATCACGGGGAACCAGTTCTCTTATATCTGACTTGATCACCCTGAATTGATCTTTATTGTAGATCATTTCCATCAGCTGTTTGCGACGTGGTGATTTTGAAGCAAGAATTAAATCCATTTTATCTACCTCTTTCAATCGAATTCTTATGAAATCATATGTTTATAAATATCGCCTTTTTTAAAGCCTGTTACTTTAGCACTCTCCTTGGCGGCATCGGAGAGCGACATTCCGTCCTCTGTCAATTTTTTTGCCAGAGCGACAGCATATTCCAGCGTTATTTCTTCCTGCTGTTTCGACTGGGGAACACCCTCTAATATTAGAACGATTTCCCCTTTTAAACTGCCATCTGCAAATTGTTCATAGGCTCGGGCAAGTGTTGTGCGGATCACTTCTTCGTGAATTTTTGTCAGTTCCCGAACAATGGAAATTTTTCTGTCTCCAAAGTTAGCATACATATCACGCAGAGTCGCCGGCAGCTTATGAGGTGCCTCATAAAATACCATTGTGCGTTTTTCGTTTTTTAATGAAAGAAGATGTTCCCGTCTGCCTTGTTTATTGACTGTCAGAAAACCCTCAAACGTAAAACGGCCGGTGCTCAATCCTGAAACTGCAATGGCGGATGCCAATGCGGTTGGTCCGGGAATAACGCAAACAGAAATGCCCCGTTCGGCACACTGTTTAACAAGAAGCTCTCCGGGATCGGAAATGCACGGCATTCCTGCATCTGTTACGATCGCACAATTTTCACCGTTTTCTATTCGCCGGCATATTTCTTCTCCCCGTTCGTGCGTGTTATATTTATGATAACTTACCATCGGTGTGGCTATTTGAAATTTATTCAATAGTTTGATCGTTACCCTTGTATCCTCAGCAGCAATAAAATCCACCTGCGACAGCGTTTCGATTGCCCGGGGAGAAAAATCCGATAAATTGCCTATGGGCGTTCCCACAACAAAAAGCTTTCCGTTCATTCAAACATAATCCTCCTTATATGCCCCATAAATCGACATCATCTCGTCAGAAAACGCTCCGCCTTCCTTTTCGATAAACAATACAGGCTCGACCGTCAGACCGCCTGGTTTGCCACCAAATTTTCCCTCTATCAAAAATAACTTAGGAGCTTTGGCAGGACGCTGCTGCACAAATCTTAGACGTTTCGGTTCAATGCCGTTTTTTCTCATTGACATAATAATGTCGCTCAGCCGCTCGGGACGCTGACACATACACAACCTACCTGCGTATTTCAAAAGTCTGGCAGCAGCCGATGTAATATCATCGGTTGTACATGACAATTCGTGACGTGCAATTTTATGAGCATCAAGCGGATTAAGAATACCTGTTCCTGCCGCTTTATAAGGCGGATTACATACTACCAAATCAAATGTTGACGGTTCCAGCTTGCCGTCAAGATCCCGTAAATCGGAACAAATCACACGAATTTTGTCTTGAAGATGATTGAGGGCAACACTGCGGCTCAGCATAGAGCAGGCTTTCTCCTGAATTTCAACTGCTGCTACGCTTTTCGGAGTGTTATCACGAACCCATATCAGCGGGATAGCACCACATCCACTGCCCAACTCACAGGCAATATCCTTGCGGCGTGGCTCTGCAAAATTAGCCAGCAGCACCGTATCCGTCCAAAATTTATGCTCATCGGATACAATCACCTTGATACCGTTTCCCAACGGCTCCAGTCTTTCCCCTTCTTCCAGCACAACAACACCCCCAAACAAATATGCTTTTATTATAACACAAACCCGATTTATCGTAAAGGAATAAAATACAAATTCAGACAGAAATCGTTTCATTATTTTTGAGCAGCAGTCAAAACTTATCAAATGAAAATCATTTTGAAAAATAACACAAAATAACAAAATAATTTTTGAAAAATCTATTGCAATTTTTTTTGTGTGTGATAAAATATAGGTAAATAATTTATAAGGAGGCTATATTATGGCTTATAAAATTACTGATGAATGTATTTCTTGCGGTGCTTGTGCTGCTGAATGTCCTGTAGGTGCTATCTCCGAGGGTGACAGCAAGTATGAAATCAATGCTGATGCTTGTGTAGACTGCGGTTCTTGTGCAGGTGTCTGTCCTGTAGGTGCTCCTGTTGAGGGCTGATTTCCTTTGGGAATGCAACGATAATACAAACTCATAAACAAATGACAGATGTGTTCCGGCACATCTGTCATTTCTTTTTATTGAGGTATGAATGAGAGTTGACTCGCACGACAATACTATTTCCATCAAGCATATGGAGGTATTAACGTGCTTTATAATAAAGTTGAAATATGCGGAGTCAACACCTCTAAGCTCCCTGTTCTTTCAGAAAATAAAAAGCAGGAACTACTCACAATAATGCACAATGGCACTCCCTCTCAGCAAAAACAGGCTCGTGAAGAAATGATCAGCGGCAATCTCCGGCTTGTGCTGAGTGTAATACAGCGTTTTGCCAATCGAGGTGAAAATCCTGATGATTTGTTTCAGGTAGGTTGTATCGGTCTGATAAAAGCAATCGACAATTTCAACTGTGATAAAGATGTACGCTTTTCCACCTACGGTGTTCCTATGATCATCGGTGAAGTCCGGCGATATTTAAGAGACTACAACTCGGTAAGAGTCAGCCGTTCGCTGCGTGATACAGCTTATCGCGCAATGCAGGTCAAGGAACGGCTGACGACTGAAAATAATCGTGAGCCAACTGTTGAAGAAATTGCATCAGAATTAAATATTCCCAAAGAAAACGTAGTGATTGCTTTCGAAGCGATCGTTGAACCGGTTTCACTTTATGAGCCGGTATATTCCGATGGAACCGATACGATCTATGTTATGGATCAGCTTGGGGACGCCAATGATGATACTAACTGGCTTAACGGAATTGCTTTGAAAGAAGCGATTCACTCCTTGGATCACCGTGAAAAAACAATACTGTCCCTTCGTTTTTTCAAAGGAAAAACACAAATGGAAGTTGCCGAAGAAATTGGTATCAGTCAGGCACAAGTATCAAGGCTCGAAAAAAACGTACTCAAAAAAATAAAAAAAGAATTATAACAATCAACCGTTTCCCTCATCATCGTGAGGGAAACGGTTGATTTGTTTTTATTCAGAATGGTTCACAGAAAAATATGAACAGGAAAGAATTTTTTTCACGACAAAACCGTTAACTGCTCCTGCTGCAATGCCTCCCACAATCAAGTACGGCAAATAGTATAAAATATATATTGTACGAAGAACCACCATTGCCGCTGCCAGCTGCCCAATATTATGAACAACACCGCCAATGATACTGACTCCTACCATTCGCTCATTCAAGATTTTTTTGCAAAGACTCATTATGATATAACTCAGCAAACCTCCTGCCGCACTGTATATCAGCGATACAATATTTCCAAACAATAATGCATTCAACAGTAAACGACCCAACAGCACACTTATGGTATCTTTTGAACCACAATAATACAATGAAAATAAAATAGCCAGATTGGCAAGACCAATTTTTATCCCTGGAATGATCATCGGCAAGGCGATCATATATTCTATCCAACTCAATACAAACGCTACTGCAAGAAGCATTGCCAAGGTAACAAAATGTTTTGTGTTATATCTTTTGTCCATGCAGGTCAAAATATTATTCTTCTGTTTTTTTGGCAGATTTTCTCGTTGCTTTTTTGGGTTCGGCTTTTTCCTCTTTCACTGCCGCTTCTGCTTCAACAGGAGTTGGTGCTGCTGTTTCTTCTTCTGTTTTCACAGCTGTCTTTTCCAAGGTTTTGGCTGTTCTTTTTGTGGTTTTGGTCGTTTTGGCAGCCGGCTGATAGGTATCAAGTCCTTCACAGCTTTCAAGGAACGGAAGTATCTTCTTATAAATTTTTTCCGCTCCGCCCTTGCTGTCACTTTCTATGTTCAGCGGCATAATCGGATCATGCACACTCAGTCTGAGCAGAAACCATCCGTTACCGTTTCTTTTATCAAACGATACACGAATACCTTCGTGATTGTCCTCTGCAATTTTGAAAGTTCTTTGCTTTTCAGCATAAGCAAACAAATCACGGATCACTTTCTCTCCATAAGTACGGAAATCCTTTTCGGTAATCTTTATTCTGATTTCTTTGCTTTCAACAGGCTCTTTCAGGTTTTCAATCAAACTTTCCAGTGTTTTTCCTTCTTTACGAAGCTGTGCCATCTTAATAATGATCTTTGTGACAAGATAAGCACCATCATCAAGAAAATAGTTTTCCCTCATCGCAGCGTGTCCCGATGTTTCAATTGCCAACGGACAATTCACACCATCGTTATTCTGCTTGACAGCCTCATCGATGACGTTTTTATAGCCCCTCTTAAAGCGAAGATGTGTGCCGCCGAGATCATTTTCGATAAATTCTTTCAAACCACTTGACGTAATGGAGTCAGTCACGATCAAACCACCATCATTTCCTTCCAGTGCAATAGCCGAAGCCAATGCTACCAGACGACTGCGGTTGATTTCTTTACCTGATGCATCTACGGCTCCTCCTCTGTCCACATCGGTATCAAAAATAACACCGAGATGTGCATTAGCTTTTTTAACAGCCGCACTAATAGATGCCATAGCGTCTTTATCTTCAGGATTGGGGATATGATTGGGGAACATTCCATCGGGCTCAAGGAACTGGCTTCCTCTAATATCGGCACCCAGTGCTTCAAGCACATCGGTAGCATAAAAGCCTCCTACGCCGTTTCCTGCATCCACTACGATACGGAATCCCTTGAGAGGGTGATGGTAATCATCATCGGAGTGAATGGCTTCTTTCATCATTTCACGAAGACGCAGTGCATATTGGCTCATATAATCGCAGTCGATCAGCTTGCCGTCACTACATTCCATGGGAACGGCTCCTTCTTGTGCATATTCAAGAATAGCAACAATATCACTGCCTTCCAATCCTCCCTCTCGTGTGAAGAATTTCAATCCGTTACGATAATATGGATGGTGACTTGCTGTAATTTCAAGAGCACCGTCACAGTTCATTTCCACAGTTGTCATAAACATAGATGGTGTAGATGCCAGATCACAGTTAACTACCAAAACACCTGCTGCAAGCATCGTATCAGCAGCAATATCAAGAATATGTTCACCCGATATTCTTGAATCACGTCCCACAGAAATTTTCAGTTCGGCTGCTTCTTTTCCCGTTTTTTTGGCAAGCCATAAAATAAAGCCGTTAATCATTGCTTTAACGGTATCATCTGTCAGGTTAACTTCGTAGCCTGCACCCTCTACGGCAACACCTCTAATGTCCGTACCGCTTTTAAACTGTTTCCAAAAATCATTTAACATAACCCAAATGTCCTCCTGTTATTTTATTTCTGTTTGATAGGCATATTTATTATCTGTTTTTGTCAGCTTGATTTCATCGTTGATCAACAGTGTTTTTCCGTCAACGGTATAATCAAAACTGTAATCAGTGGTGGTTCCGCCGGCAGCGATAAAATTATAGGTACATATACCATCCTTCACCTGATAGCCGCCTGTCATTGCAATTTCGGGGGATAACTGCTCCATCACACCGTTTTTATGAAATGTGAAAGTATAGGAATAACCTGTTTCGTCATCCTTATAGAGCCACGACCCCAACAGTTTACTGTCCGCTTTGAAATTATCATATTTTTTTATTTCCGGATCAACAGAATAGTTTTCAAAAGGAAGCGTGTAATATCTTATTCCGTCCTCTTCTTTTGATTTGGCAATTTTCTTTTTGAGTTTGACCAGATCGGATTGATCTGTTTCTTCGCTTATTTCATCAGGCGGAAAAATCAGACCAGTTCTATCAGTAAGCCGCAGCTCTCTGCCGGTAAAAATATTGCCTGTGACAGAATAATCAAAATAAGCGTCAATAAACGTCATTCCCAGACTGGAAATGAAAATATGCACCTGTGGTTTATTCTCCGTGAAATTGTACTTGCCGATAAACGTTCTTCCGCCATAATGATAGCGTACCACGTTGTCATCCTCAAATGTAAAATTATAGGTATATTTTCGTTCAGCCTCATTGATTTTGAATGTCCAACTGCCAACAATGCTTGTGTCAAAGAAACATTTCCATACACCAAAAAACAGCAGCGTCAGGATAAAAATAATCGCCGCAACCGTAAGGGGAGTTATTCTTCCGGACTTTTTTGAGCGTTGGGAACGTTTCGGAGAAGTTTCTTCTGACCCGGCAAGCGTATCGGCATTATCCGCTGCGATACCTTCGGCATCGGTGATGTTCGTATCAAGCTGATCAATTTTTGTTTCCGATGACATAAAATTCCTCCGTATTTAGTTTTGTGCCTGCATAGTCAAAGCGATATTTTCATATGATGAAAAAGCCTGTTAATCTCTAATACAGCACTCTAAATCTATTTTAGCTTAAATCCGCCGGCAATACAAGAAAAAATGTCATAAATTTTTAGTTTTTTTATCACGGGAATTATTGAAAATCAAAAAATAAGTAAAAAATTCATTCAAAACAAAAAGTAATTGTTGAAAGATGAAGAAAAATATGCTATCATAAACTTATCTATTTATAGTCATTTTTATGTCATTAACCGCTGAGGGGGATTTTTAAATGGAAACAAAAACAATTTATGATTTATGGCTCAACAGTGCCAATGATGACAAAGATCTCATTGAAGAACTGCAGAGCATTCAAAATAATGAAGATGAAATCTATGAACGTTTTTATCGTGAACTGAACTTTGGCACAGCAGGCTTGAGAGGTGTTATCGGTGCAGGTACCAATCGTATGAATGTGTATACTGTTCGCCGTGCTACACAAGGTCTTGCCAACTTCCTCAATAAAAAATATCCCAATCCGTCCGTTGCGATTTCTTATGATTCACGCATTAAGGCAGATCTGTTTGCCAGAGAGGCCGCCAGAGTACTTGCCGCAAACGGTATCAAAGCTTATATCTCTTCCGAGCTTCAACCGACTCCCGTTGTTTCATTTGCTGTGCGTGAATTAAAAACCGATGCCGGCATTATGGTTACAGCAAGCCACAACCCCGCTAAATATAACGGCTATAAATGCTACGGCAATGACGGTTGTCAGATGACAGATGTGAACGCTAATGCCGTTTTTGAAGAAATCCAGAATGTTGATTACTTTAACGGTGATATTAAGCTCATTGATTTTGACAAGGGTGTTGCAGACGGCTGCATCGAAATCATCAGTGAAGATCTGTATGACAGCTATTTAGAAAACGTCAGAAAACAGTCGGTTAACCCCGGTATCTGCAAAAATTCCGAACTAAAAGTAGTATATACACCGCTGAATGGTGCCGGAAATAAACTGGTCAGAAAGGTTCTGTCACAGATCGGTGTAGAAAATGTCATTGTGGTTCCCGAACAGGAAAATCCTGACGGTAATTTTACTACCTGTCCTTATCCTAATCCGGAAATCAAAGAAGCACTCGCTCTTGGTCTTGATCTTTGTGAAAAGGAACAGCCGGATCTTCTGTTGGCAACAGACCCCGACAGCGACCGTGTCGGCATTGCCGTAAAGTGCAGCGAAGGTTATCGTTTGATGTCCGGTAATGAAACCGGTATTATGCTGATGAATTATATCTTGGACTGCCGCAGAAAAAACGGTACACTTCCCCAAAATCCTGTTGCTGTAAGAACTATCGTTACCAGTAAGCTCGTGGACAAAATTTGCGAAAAGTACAACTGTGAACTTAAAAAAGTCCTTACAGGTTTTAAATATATCGGTGAACAAATTCTTTTACTGGAACAGAAACACGAAGAAAACAGATACGTGTTTGGCTTTGAAGAAAGTTACGGCTATCTTGCCGGCTCTTACGTCAGGGACAAGGATGCTGTTGTTGCTTCTATGCTAATCTGTGAAATGGCAGCTTACTACCGTCAGCAGGGTAAAACTCTTGATCAGGTAATGAATTCTATTTACGAAGAACACGGATATTATATCAACAGAACGGAAAGCTTTGAATTTGACGGTTCTGCCGGTATGCAGAAAATGGCTGATATTATGTCCTCTCTGCGTAGTGCCCATCCGACAGAGATCGCCGGCTTTAGAGTAACCGATACCGCCGATTATCTCAATTCCTATAGCAAATCACTGACAACAGGCGTACAAGAAGAAATCGATCTTCCTAAATCAAATGTTCTGTCTTATTCTCTTGAAGGCGGCGGTGCTGCTATTGTAAGACCATCGGGTACCGAACCGAAAATCAAGGTTTATATTACCGCTGTAGGCAAAACAAACGAGGAAGCTCTTGCTACTGCTGACAGTATGGTAAAGTCTATGGTACAAATTCTTGGCATCTGATTTTTTAACCCAAATGAGCAAAAAATCCTCCGCCTCTATAGGCGGAGAGATGAATTGCCCGTCAGCCGCAAGGCTGACTTTTTTTCTTAGTATTGTAAAACGATAATGTTATAATGGAAAAGCAGAACATAGTATAGAAATCCACGCTGACAATGATTGATCTTTCTAACAAAATATGTAGATGGGATATTCATTTATAATAAGCCATTTGGAACAATAGAAAAAATATGGTAAAGGATGAAGTGGGATTAAGTTTAAATGCATTAGGTTATATTGGTAATGTTGACAAAAAACTGCGTGTAATAGTATGAGGTGGATGATATTGCTTAAATATCCTATACTGTTCGTTCACGGAATGGGATTTCGTGATAGAAAATTGATTAATTACTGGGGGCATATTCCGAAAATATTTATTGATGACGACAACCGGGTATTTTATGGATGTCAGGACAGCAACGGTACTATTGAGGATAACGCATATACTCTTAAAGAACGCATCGAAAAAATCATTTTGGCAACAGGAGCGGAAAAACTGAATGTAATCGCTCATTCAAAAGGCGGGCTGGATATGCGTTATGCTATTTGTCAGTTGGGAACGGCACCATATGTTGCTTCACTTACTACTATCAATACGCCTCATAATGGTTCCAAAACCATTGATGCAATATTAACCTTACCTCAGCTCCCTATTAAACTCGGAAGCGGCTGTACAGATCTGTGGATGAGAATTCTTGATGACAAAGCTCCTCATACATACAAAACAATCCAGTCATTCTCCACTGGTTTTGCCCGTCAGTTTAATCAAGACAATCCTGACGAACCGGATATTTATTATCAGAGTTATGCCTGCATAATGAATAAAAACATTAGTGATATATTTATGCTGATACCATATTCAGTAGTAAAGATGATCGAGGGGGAAAATGACGGATTTTTGACACCTGATGGTGTTATGCACGGAGACTTCAAAGGTATAATAAAAAGTAATTCCGGCAGAGGTATTTCCCACTGCGATGAGGTGGATATGCGGCGGCGACGCTTTACAAAAAAGTCCGGAGATGGTGTATCGGATATTTTAGAGCTGTACAGGGAAATACTACAAACTCTGAAAGATAAAGAATTTTAATCCTTTATCCAAGTGAAACGTTTTAAATTAAGTTATTGGGCAAGAACACCCCCACCTGTAGAGGTGAGGGTGTTCTTGCTCGTTTAGGTTAACATCCTATTTTGGGTTTATAAAACTGCTTAATATCCCTGTCATAGGAGTAATGTATTATATTGATAGTACTCGGTTTCTAAAATCATAAATCCGCCTTTCTATCAACCTCTGATCTGCTCCATAATATACGGATCTTTGATCTTGCTGTCCTCCGCAAAGGTCAGCACTTTTGTCATTATCTCAGCGGTTTTCGGATCCTCATCAATGAATGGCAAGAACAGCTTGCTCTTTTTGCCTCCGCCCACTGCAATCACATTGATCTGATGGTCGCCAATTTTATGTATTATGCCGCTTCCAAGATGAACGGTATATTTTCCGTGCGTTCCGTCAATAAAGGCGTGATTTTTTTCAAAGTGTACATTTTTGATGCCGAAAAGCGAAAGATTGAATTCAAGAATAACACGACGCATTTCAACGGTTGAATGGCTGGTTTCCGGATCAACTCCGCCTGCGTGGGCTACACTGACAGCAAGATCAACATCACGCATTATCTCCGAATAAATAATATCAGGTACATTCTCTATTTTCAAAAGCTTTCCTGTTTTTCTGTCGGTGAAGAATACACCCTCCAGTGTCGGTGCTTCAATATCTCCCGGTGAGAACCAGTCTGCTTCTGCGTAAATGGAAGCAATGATATTATCCTTGTAATAGATCTTCTGCAAGCCGTCTTCATAATCTGCCACCCAGCGGCGATTTTTAAGGGCACCAATTGTTCTCTTTGTCTGTATCTGATTTCCGGCAAACATCAAAGAACGGGTTTTGTTCGTTTCCTCTGGCAGCTTGACATAAAGTTCACGGAATATCTGACGGAACGGCTGCCGTCTGCCCTCTTTGTTTCCAAGCTCCAGCAGCATCTTCTGATAATCCGCCCAGATGCCGTTTTTATACAGATCAAACGGATGTGCGGCACGAAGGAGCTTTTCACCAGAAACAATATGTACTGTTCCGCTATAATCACAAAGTCCACTGTTCACTGGCAATCCACTGATTGGTTCATCGTCGTCGGAAATGAATACAATATTTTCTGTGATTGCCTTTGTGACAGGATTTTCACTCAGTCTGCGAAGCTCTTCGAAGGTAAAGCGATCCTTTTCCTCCATAGCAGTTTCAAACATTTTGACCGTACGGCTGTACTGCTGCTTTAGCTTATTGCAGAATTCCTTGATCTGTAAAAACTCGTCATTCTTCTTAATTGCGGCAGGAACGGATTTCAGCGTTTTGCCGTCCTTTTCTACTGTCAAAGTGGCTTTTCCAAAGGAATTGACAGTAATTCTTACATCATAATCCCCCATTCGGGTGTTTTCAAAATAGACGCTGTTTTCCTGCACAAGCTCGGTTTCCATTGAAAGTATGAGCCTTGTTTCGTCACTGTATCCGGCGGTGACAGCAAGATTTTTTAGTGCATAGGCACACGCTTCACTCTCGCTTGCACGCCTTTGTGCGCCGAACTGCTTACTTTCCTTGAGGAATCTTTGTATAAATTCATATCTGTTAAGTATATCTGATTTTTTCTTTGACGGAATAATTGCCAGTGCCATCAGCAGGTCTTTGTTTCTCTTATCGATGATCTGTTCTTCTGTCGCTTCAATATCCATTTTACCGAGGGCAGCGTCGGCATATTTTCTTGCACGGGTATGCTTGTTTCCTGAGGAGGAATATTTTGCACTTTGGTAAAGCTTTTTAAAAGTTTTTTCTCCCAGCGTTTCATATACCTCAAAGAACCACTTGACATCAAAGCAGCCACCGTTAAGTTCTTCTTTTGTTAAAGGGGTATATTTTGCAATGATAGCTTCACGTTTTTCATCAATAGTTTCAGCAGTATGAGCCATAAAATAATAGCATCCGGATTTCATTCCCTTTATGCCGAGATAACCCTCAATAATATCTATCCATTGCGGTGAGAACATCGCCACCTCAATCAGTCTGTTGGTGGTTATTTTTGAGTCTTTCAGCATTTCTCTGAGCTTTTCGGAACTGTCGTCCGCTGTGGGATAGCAAACGGTCAGCAAATGACTGAGACTTTTCTTTTTGGACATCTGTCGGCTGCGGGTTTTCAGAGCTTCATTGCCGAGTGCTTTCAGTATCTGTATGAACCTGTCAAGACCGTAAATTGCTCTGATGCTGTGTATTGACTTTGAGAATACCGTTTCGCTGTCACCGCGTTTCAGCTCAACATCCAACACTTTGTCTATGATAGTTTGAGCAAACATATTTCCGTCCTGATAAAGTCGGCTGTCATGGGGCAGGGTATCATCATTACAAAGGGACTTTCCTTCTTCAGCGAGCAGCTTTACATAACGGCTGTTTTCACGGGGATCGTAAAAGCTAAATCTCAGCGGTTTATTGCATACATAAACACTCAGCTCACGATTGGCATCCTTTAGGCCAACAATTCTCATCATAGCTTTCAGAAAGATATTACGATCAATTATCCCGATACGGTAGGCTTTCAGGTAGTATTCCACCGGGATATGTGTACTTCTATACCAGTATTGGTCAGTTTTTTCTGAGTGACCGATTCCGTCTATTTTTTCTGACAATAGATGGAGCAAACGGAAATTCGTTTCAAAATCTTCATTGATCCTGCTGTATAATTCTGATATTAATTGATAAACGGGAGGAGCAAGAGTAAAATCGTACTCTTGACTTGAACCGTAATAATATCCGTTATCCTTTTTATATGGAAGCCATAATTCCTCTGCTGGCACAATAAGTGCAAGGTAACCGACAAAATGCTGCAATATCTCCATTGGCATTCCAAGTTTGTATCGTTTTTTCAGATACTGAATAATATCATAATTCAAATATTGAAAAGTATACCTTGTGACACGCTCATCTTGCCCTCCGAGCTCCTCTGACAAACTGTAAGCTGACAGTTCTCCGAAAAGCTGCCACATATTTTTCTTGGCGGTATTAAATCCATCTTTCGAAAGCTGGGTTGTATCAAACGATGCTCCGGCATACACATAGCAGAAAAATCTTTGAGGTGTTCTGATGGTTTCTTCATAAAATTGATTCCAAAGCTCAGAGAATGGAACCTCTTTTTCAAGTTCAGCAATATCACCATGTAATTGATGATAGCCTCGAATTATCGTTCCCATATTACCTAAAATACGCTCATTGCCGTCATCATAGGTATATTCCCTTTCGGCATTATTGTCTATGATTTTCAGCAGACCACAATATATATCATTGACTTCATTTGTGGAAATGTTGAAAAAGTTTCTGACAACGCCAATATCCGGTGTGAAATTCGGTGGAGCCAGCTGTGCATTGGGATCATACATACCATAGCCATTATCCTTTGTGACTTTTTCAGATGTACTGTTGACGGTCAACTGTTCAATCAGTATCTGTTCTCTTTCTGTGGGAGAGGGTATATCGGAAGCAGCCTGCTTTGAAGCTGAAAAATCATATTCTGCATATGTACTGATACCGTACCGCAATAGATCGAGAGCCGCAAGACGGATATTTTCGTTTTTAGCCGAAAGCATACGGATAATGCTTTCCTCAAGATCCTTATTCTTACGCTTTTTAAGCAGTGTAATCACACCGGAACGCAGATCTGCTGTCTTGTATTTCGCAAAACCTTCTATCGTTTTGTATTCGCTGTCGGTAAGTTCTGTTTTTTCGAGTATCTTTACAGCAGTACTCCTTGTCATACTTTCCTTGTCGGCAACGGCATTGATAATAGTTTCACGCTGTTTCGGTGTATGAATAACTTTTCCCGCCTTTTTTGCGACCTGATACCTTTTTTTTGTATCAAATTCTGAAAAATGATCACAGATAAAGTCGATCTTTTCATCATCCTCCATTATATCCGCACAGTTGAGCATACAATATAGTATGTCACTTTTTGAAACGGATGTTCCAAACCATGGATACAGAAGAGGATAATAATTTTCTTCTTTGTGCAGCATTTTCTCGTACATATTTCGCATTATATTATAATGTATTGCAGCAAGCTGTTTATCTTTATGTATTTGTTTTCTTAGGTGTGGTTCCCCCCTGCCGTAGAATTCAACAAACTGACTGTAAGGATAATCATTCTTGAAAACAGAAAACAGCTTATAATTGTCGGGATATTTTTCAGTTACCGCCAAAGCGATCTGCATAGCGATTTCAGGATAGCCCAAATTTCGGCAGAAATAACCTATGGTAAGAAGGTGTATTTCCTCCGGCTCGAATATTTGAGAGCTTTTTTCCGGTTGTTCTTTACTATAATTACCGAAAAAATCTTTTACCCGGTCAATTATCTTTTTCATATCTTTTTTCAGGGGAATTCCGGTAAGCCCTCTTATCATATCAAGTACCTTGCTGACATCATAAAATCCGATACCCCAGAGTCCCATATAAATATCAACAGGATCAGATGTTCTGATTTTTTCAAGTGCATTTTCACGGCTTTCAAGAACATATGGTATATCCGATAACATCTTATCTGCCAGACGGTCGGGATCTTCGTAGCGGCAAAGCCCTGTCCATGTGCCAACAGCCCGCTTCACCGCAGAAAAACGGATGAGATTGTTTTCCTGGATGGTTTTCACCAAGCAAATAAATGCCTGTGCTGTGCCATAATCCGCATTTTCACAGATAGCCTGTCGCAGTCCTTCGGAAAGCCTTGCGGCGACCAGAAGTCTGCATATGAGTTCGTGCAGCTCGGTATTATCACAGCAAAAAACCGCACGGATAACCGAAACAGTCAGTATTTCGGTGTTGCGTTCGCTGTTCATCATTTCCCTGACGGTTTCAATCACTGTTGTGTCACCCTTATCGATACAAGCAGCAATAATATACGGGTCTGCACAAAAGGTTTGGTGACGGCTTAATTCTTCACCAAAAGGACAGTCCTTACCGGATACATATTTTCCCATATCGTTTATGTCTGTTTCCCGAAAACCCATAAGATAGTATGCTGTCAGCAGCAAAAACGCTCTTTGCAGGAAGGGAGAATAATCCTTGCTACGGAAGCTTCGGCGGGTATAGCTGTCATCATATTGAAATTCAATGAATTTTCCGAGTATATACTTGAAATCGTCAAGAAACTGCAGTGGAACCATAAGGCTAACCAGTCTGGAATAATACTTGTTGAAATAATCATTCAGATTATCAATAAAACCTTCCTGTTCTGAGTTTACCCATTGGTCGGTCATTATCTGATCAAAAATATGCTTTTCACGTTCACTCAGAGCATCAATTTCCTTTTGATGATCCTCTCGGAATTTTTCATTATATTTTTTGAGTGCATTTTTATAATCCATACTCATTTTGCTCTCCTCCTTACCATATTCTGCCCGCAAGCATTACCAGCTTTATCAATGTCAGGTTTTGTATTTCTGTCAGTTTCAATACTTCATCAAGTTTTTTGATCCGTCTTTCGTCTGCAAAAACAGCAACCACTCCGTCAGAAAAGGCCTGTACAGCATCATTTGTTGCTTTTTTCAGATCAACGTCCTTTTCTCCATAAATCATCCCGAAAGAAATTTTGCCTCCGGCAGCTTTGTCCTCTATTTCCTGTGGGAGAAGAGCACGAAGAAGGTCGCCGTTTTCTTTCCGCTTATTGTAGTCGTTCACGCAATATAGAACAGTTTCCTCTATCAGTTCACGGACAGTCATTTTATCCTGACTGTAAGGAATGGGGATAGTGGTTATTTTGTTTTTCTTCCCGGAAACAGATTTTACATTGACATTCAGTTCCATAGTTACCTCCATTGCAGTTTTCGATTTTATTTTACTAAATTTAATATTATCATATTACGCAGTTATTATCAACAGAAATGATACGATTTAGTGATAATTAATAGTGTATTATTTAGTAAAATTCTGATTAAAAGCAACCAAACGGTTCAGCAGAATGAACCATTCGGTTGCTTCTAAAATTTTTGCATATCCTCTTTACTATTAGGAGACCTAAGTTGAATGTTTTTTTCTGTTTTTTCATAGTACAAAAGGGCAACAGGTATCAAAAAAATATCACTTGAAATGCGGCGATGAATTTGAACCATTCAAGCGGCTATGCTTGCTTTATAGTAAAGTGTTCTCTTGACAGCCGGAGGAAGTTCACCGTTTAAAGTACAAATCCGTCTGTTTGTCCAATAGCACATATCATATCGCCAGATCATCGTTTTTAGTTCTGATATAATGAACATGTAATCGATCTGTCTTCATATTGACGTCTTAGCAAAGTTTTAAGTGATTATTCATTATATGTGTTTCGTACTTCTTTTGCAGCAACGACAAGATTTTCAAGGCTGGGTATGGTTTCTTCATTGCCTCTTGTTTTCAGTCCACAGTCAGGATTGACCCAAAGTTTTTCAGCAGGAATACGGTCAAGCATTTTTTTGAGTGCCGATTTGATTTCTTCCTTTGTAGGGATTCTCGGCGAATGAATATCATAAACACCCGGACCGACTTCTGTGCGAAAGTTTTTAGCCTTCAGAACATCAAGAATGGTAAGATCGGAACGGCTTGCCTCAAAGGTGATAACATCAGCGTCCATATTATCGATATCTTCGATAATATCCGCAAATTCGCTGTAGCACATATGAGTGTGAATCTGTGTTTCGGGTTTGACGCCGCTGTGTACCAATCGGAATGCAGGAATTGCCCAATCAAGATATTCACTGTTCCAATCACTTCTGCGAAGGGGCAGTTTTTCTCTGAGAGCCGCTTCATCGATCTGAATGATATTGATACCGTTTGCTTCAAGGTCTAATACTTCTTCACGAATGGCAAGGGCTATTTGATAGGCACTTTCTTTCAGAGAAATATCCTCTCTCGGGAACGACCAGTTGAGAATGGTGACAGGACCTGTCAGCATACCCTTAACAGGCTTCTCTGTCAAACTTTGTGCATACGACGACCATTTGACAGTTATGGATTTTGCTCTGGAAATATCGCCCCATACAATAGGCGGTTTTACACATCTTGTACCGTAGGACTGCACCCATGCTTTTTCGGTGAACAGATAACCGTCAAGGCATTCTCCGAAATATTCCACCATGTCGTTTCTTTCAAATTCTCCATGAACAAGCACATCCATTCCGATTTGTTCCTGAAGATTGATACAGTTTGAGATTTTTTCTTTCAAAAAGCTTTCGTAATCCGTTTCTGAGATTTCGCCCTTACGGAAGCCTGCTCTTATTTTGCGAACCTCTGCTGTTTGAGGAAATGAACCGATTGTAGTTGTCGGGAACAGAGGGAGCTTGAATTTTTCCTTCTGAATTTTCTCACGTTCAGCAAATGTAGGAAATCTTGTAAAATCGGTGGTTGACAAAGCCTGAACCTTTTCCCTTATTTCGGCATTGCTGCCGCTTCTCGGCTGTGTAAAAAGCTCTGCGTTGGCTTTATATTCGGCAGTTTCAAACGGATTTGCGGATTCGATAATTTTCTTGATTTCCGCAAGTTCGAGCAGCTTTTCACTTGCATACGCAAAATATTTTTTATAATCATCGGAAAGTTTTGTTTCATTTTCGAGCGTGTAAGGCACATGAAGCAGTGAACAGGAAGTGCCGACAACAAAATTGATTCCCTGTTTTTTCAGTTCGTTTAGAACTTCAAAAGATTTCGTATAATGATTCTTCCATATATTTTTGCCGTTAACTATGCCTGCAAAAAGGATTTTGTCTTTGGAAAAATCGTTGGATTTTACAAGTTCCAAAGTTTTTCTGCCCTCAACGAAGTCAAGACCGATTCCGTCAAAATCAAGAGCTGTTGCTTCGTTATAGCAATCTCTTATATCGCCAAAATAGGTTTGCAGGATAACCTTAATACCTTTTTTATTTTCAAGTATTTTCTGATACAAAGCCCTGAATAAAGCAATATCTTCTTGACTTAAATCTTTTACAAGATAGGGTTCGTCAAGCTGTACCCATTCTGCACCAAGCTCCGAAAGCTTTGCAATGATGTCTATATAGGCATTTGCTGTTGCTTCTGCAAAATCCTCTTTTGTTTTCTTGCCAGTATATCTTGCCAATTCAAGAAATGTAAAAGGACCAATCAGAACGGACTTTGTTTTTATACCGTTTGCAAGAGCCTCTTTGAAAAGCTCAAAAGGCTTACTGCCCAATAATTTTATCTCTGTATCGTCATCAATTTCGGGAACCATATAGTGATAGTTGGTATTAAACCACTTTTTCATAGCAAGAGCTTTCACGTCACCATTTTCGCCCTGATAGCCTCTTGCCGCCGCAAAATATTCGTCAAGCTCTGATAAGCCAAGCTCTTTATATCTTTTAGAAACTGCATTCAAAAGAAAAGCCGTATCGAGCATTCCGTCATAAAATGAAAAGTCATTTGACGGGATAAAATCAAGACCGCTTTCCTTCTGTTCTTTAAGATTTTTCAGTCTTAATTCTTTGGCTGTATTTTGAAGCTCTGCTTCGGACAATTCACCTTTAAAATATTTCTCGCTTGCAAATTTCAGTTCACGCAGTGAGCCGATCCTCGGATAACCGATGATGGATGTTTTCATACTTTTCAAATCCTTTCAAACAAATTACAAATACAACTATAAACCTACCGGAGGGATATGTAAAATATAAAAAACACTTGTTTATCCATAGATATTTTCTATGAAATATGTTATGATAAAATTATAATCTATTGATGGAGTGATGATATGACTTTAAAACAACTTGAATATGTAGTAAAGGCTGCCGAAAAAAACTCGGTAACAGAAGCAGCAAAGGAGCTTTTTATCGCACAACCAAGTCTTACCGCAGCCATTCATGAATTGGAATCAGAATATGGTATTACGATATTTTACCGTTCCAAAAGGGGAATTGAACCGACAAAAGACGGTGAAGAATTTCTCGGCTATGCCCGTCAGGTTCTGGAACAGACAAATCTTATCAATGAACGGTATATGGGAAAAACTGTCGGAAAACAAAGATTTTGCATTTCCTCACAGCATTATTCGTTTGTTGTAGAAGCCTTTGTAGAGCTATTAAAAAACAATATCGGCGATAAATATGAATTTCATATGAGAGAAACGCAGACCTATCAAATCATAGAGGATGTGGCACATCTCAGGAGTGAAATAGGAGTTTTATACCTTAATAAATTTAATGAAACCGTTATTAAGAAAACCATTCGTGACAACAACCTTATTTTCAAAAAATTATTCACGGCAAAGCCTCATGTTTTTATCGGAAAGAACAGTCCGCTTGCCGAAAAGAAAAAAATTACTCTTGAAGATTTAAAGCCTTATCCTCGTCTTTCTTATGAACAGGGAAGTCATAATTCTTTTTATTTTGCCGAAGAAATACTCAGTACTGCCGACAGCGACAAGGATATTGTTGTATGCGACAGAGCGACGCTTTTTAATCTGCTTGTCGGTCTTAACGGTTATACACTGTGCAGCGGTGTGATCAGTGAAGAACTTAACGGTTCCAATATTATCGCCAAGCCGCTTGATGTTGATGATTATATGGAAATAGGCTATCTTCTCCCATCAGGTATCAAGCCATCTTCGATTACTGTAATGTTGATTGATATTCTTTGTAAAATAGTCAATATGTAATTATATACTTGATATGTATTTTGAGGAATTTGAAGACGTTTCCAATGACGATTGCAAAGCTGATTGCGAGATATGTGGTAGGATGAAAAATAGTACAGCCACGGGAGAAATCCTGTGGCTGTAAATTTGGAATAGCAATACTTACTTGTATCTAAAACAAATATAAGTCTAACATTTTTTGAATTCATTTTATTACAGTGCTTCTCACGGCACTAAAAAATGAAGAATATTTATGCTTATCCTTATTCAAGCAGGCTACATAATAAGTGTAGCTTGCTTTTTCTTCATTGATGGGAATATAAATTCTGTCCTCAGGCGTATATTCGGAGGCAAGAATCGTATCAGATGAAAAAGCAGGATAATCTGTATTCTGTACAAGCTCCATAAAAGAATCTCTGTCCGGCTGAATGATAAAGCTTGTGTCTTTCATATATTTCTCACATACACTTTTCCAGAATCCGATATGCTGGTATAACAGAAACTTTTCTCCTGCCAAATCGCCGAAACGGACACTTTCTCTTTCTGCTAGTCTGTGATTTTTCGGAAGTGAAACATAGAGGTGCTCAGTTATATATCGCTGACACAAGACTTCCTTATCTTCCAACAACTCACAGAAAACTGCAAGGTGATACATTCCATTTTTGAGACCGTTTATCAATTTTTCGCCGTAGACAAGCTCTGAGAAAATCGTCATTCCTCCAAAGTGATCCTGCAAAATCGGCATAAGATCAGCCATCGGCTTTGGTGCACACGAAGCAATACCAATACTGTGCAGACTGCGGTCAAAAGCAATCAAACGGCTGACCATCTCTTTATTCTGTTCCAATTGTGATTGAGCAAGAGCAGCCGCTAACTTTCCTGTTTCGTTCAAGTGAATTTTCTTGTTGTTACGTTCAAACAACGTGATGCCTAAATCATTTTCCAATTTTTTCATAGAGCGGGTCAGTGCAGGCTGTGAAATATGCAGTGCTTCGGCAGCTCCTGTCAGTGTACCGTACTGTGCAAATGCCGCAAGCTGTTCCAAAAGATACATCTCTATCATAAATTCACGCTTCCTATATAACTGTTAGTTATATTTATATAAACAAAAGGTATTTTACTTTTTCGTCATTATAGCATATAATTTGGTTAAAAACAATATGGAAACATAATCGGAGATGATATTATGTCAAAGAATTTAGTGCTTTATTTCTCCGTTTACGGCAGTACAAAACTGGTTGCCGAAGAAATAGCCGAACAAACCGGTGCCGATTTGGTTGAAATTGAGCCTGCCATCCCCTATGACAGTAATAAAAATCACTATAACGCTCTGGCACGCTTTGCCCAAAAGGAGCATGACGAGGATATGCGTCCCGCTATCAAAAATAAGATCTCTATTGATGGCTATGACAATATTTTTATTGGCTATCCTATGTGGTGGTACACTTTTCCAATGATTATTTATACACTGTTCGATCAATACAACTTTTCGGATAAAACCATCATTCCATTCAACACACATATGGGTTCTTCAGACGGAGGTACTTATCATACAATCGAAAAACTTGCACCAAAAGCAAGGGTTTTGAAAGGACTGCCGATTGAAATGTCTGAAGCGGAGCACGGCTGTACGGATGCAGTTGCAGAATGGATGAAATCACTTAATTTTTAGGGGGCAACAACAATGAAAAATTTTACCTATCAGTATCCTGTTCAGGTTTATTTTGGAGAAACAGTAACAAAAGATGCACTCAAGGCAGAGTTTTCAAAATACGGTTCAAATGTTCTGTTTGCATACGGCGGGGGTTCTATCAAAAAGGTTGGAATATATGATGAAATATTGCAGGCACTGAAAGATGCCGGAAAGAAGGTCACTGAGTTTTCGGGAATTATGTCTAATCCAACCTATCAAAAGGTTCAGGAGGGTGCCGCCCTCGCCAAAGAAAATAAGATTGACTTTATCCTTGCGGTAGGAGGCGGTTCTGTCATTGACTGCTGTAAAATTGTTTCCGCACAGGCAAAACTTGACTGCGATATTTGGGATTTTGAATATACAGAGCATAAAAGCCCGACAGAGTTTGTCCCGATGGGTGCAGTTGTAACGGCATTTGGTACAGGTGCGGAAATGAATAACGGTGCAGTGATTACCAACGAAGCCAAAAAAATGAAGTCGCCGCTTTGGGGAGCGTTTTACGATTTTGCGGTGCTGGACGTTAATTACACAATGACAATGCCGATAAGTCAGGTCATTTCAGGCTCGTTTGATACATTAAGTCATTGTATGGAAACCTATCTCGGCACACCGAGAGATACCAATCTCAGCGATGAAATCAATGAAGCTGTCATGCGAAATGTCGTTAAAAACATGAGAAAAACACTCAAAAATCACAAAGATAAATTTGCAAGATCGGAACTAATCTGGGCGGCTGCTATGGCAGAAAACGGTATTTTGAAGCTCGGTAAGGTAACGGATTTTCAGTGTCACATGATAGAACACCAGTTGGGAGCTTACACCGACTGTAATCACGGTCAGGGATTAGCGGTAATTCACCCGATTTTATATCGGCACATTTACAAATCCGCTCCTGCACAGTTCGCAAGGCTGGCAGAAAATGTTTGGGGCATCTCACGAGAAAATAAAACAGATGAAGAGCTTGCTCTTGAAGGTATCAATGCACTTGCCGCATTTATTAAGGAAGTCGGTTTGCCGACAACATTGGCGGAAATGGGAATTACGGATACTGACTATAAAGCCATCGCCGAATCAACAATTTTGACAGGCGGCTGCTGCAAAAAATTAGATGCACAGGAAATAGAGAAAATTCTGAAAGAGTGTATTTGAGTATGAAATTGAAACGAACAGCCTGCAAAACATCAAGGCAAACTTGAAAAATTAATTTACCAAACATATGTGCGTGATGGAAAAGCAGTCAATAAATATACCCATAATGGATTAAGATTTTTTGGAAATCAATCAATTTGAAGGAGTGACACCCCATGAAAGCGAAAAGATTAACAGCAATTTTTTTATCAGTTGCCATACTTGTCTCTTTTGCAGCCTGTACAAATACAGAAACAGAGAACAGCAGAGAAACATCAGGCGGTGTTAACAATACCGATATGGAGCAATCGGCAAAAACTGATGTACAGGGCAGTTCTGAAACAGCAAAAAGCCAATCGTCAAAACGATCTGATGGGAATTCGCCGGAAAAAACGGACAGTAAAACATTGGTTATCTATTTCAGCGCCGCCAATACCGATCAAGTTGATGCTGTAACGGCAGCGACACAGGTTACCGATAATACCGCCGCAGTACAGCATATTGCAAATGTGATACACGAAACAGTTGGCGGTGATATTGTCAAAATCATACCGAGCAAGAATTATTCTTTGGAATACAACGCCGTAGCTGATGAAGCGAAAGCCGAAAGAGATAACGATGAACGACCGAAATTTGAGGATATTGGTGTCAATATTGCTGATTACGATACGATATATGTAGGCTATCCTATGTGGTGGTACACAATGCCAATGATTATGTACACTTTCTTTGACACCTACGATTTCAGCGGAAAGACACTGGTTCCGTTCAACACTCATCTTGGCAGCGGTGACGGCGGTACCTATCAGACTATCAAAGAACTGGAGCCCAATGCGAATGTTTTAGACGGACTTGCTGTCAGCGGCAGTACAGTCTTTGATGACAGCACCAAACAAACAGTAAGGGACTGGATTTCCGGCTTGGAATAGAAAAATCCGTACCAGAGAAAATGACAGTCGGTACGGAAATGTCGAGAGGATTTGTTAATGATACTATTTATCATTCGGACACAGAAGTAAAAATTCATTACAGCAGTTATATTCCCGAAAGTTAAGACAGCACAAAAGCATATGCACTTTTTATTACTCTGCCCGGTTGGGAAGGACTGTACTTTCCAGGAGTAGAAGCAAAGGATCGCCGAGAGGACAGGAGCTTCCCGACGTGAAGGAAAGCGATATTGAGGGCACAGTGGGACTATCTTTGCAGCCTGCCTTATATGGATAGTGAGCGCATCGGCGGTCTTGGCATCTGCGGTTCCGGATCCTATATGTCTGTTGCCGGCGTGAAAGAGCCGCAAATCAAAGCGGTCAAGTTTTGGGGAAGAAATATGAATTAATAGAAAACAAGAAATGATTGGGCATTGCTGGTTTTTGTGTTCGCCATTTTTGTCGGCCTACAGTCATCTGTTGCGGTTCATAGCATACGAAAATAACACAATACTCATAATTGAATGGGAGGAAAATCAAATGAACAAAAAGGTATTGATTCTGTCCGGAAGTCCCAGAAAGGGAGGTAATTCCGATTTGCTGTGCGATGAATTTCTGCGTGGCGCCTTGGAATCGGGTAATGATGCGGAAAAAATTCGTGTGGCTGAAAAGAAGATAGGTTATTGCAGTGGCTGTTATTACTGTGTAAAGTCAGGCGGTGTTTGTGCCAAAAAAGATGACATGGCGGAAGTACTGCAAAAAATCATTGATGCAGATGTGATTGTGTTGGCAAGTCCCGTTTATTTCTATTCGATTGACGCACAGCTCAAAGCCGTTATTGACCGTACAGTAGCCCGCTGGACGGAGGTGAAAAACAAGGAGTTTTATTACATTGCCACATCTGCTGATGAAGACAAAGCTTCACAGGAACGTACATTGGAATGTTTCCGAGGCTATGCGGAATGTGTGGAAGGTGCAGAGGAAATGGGCATTATTTACGGTACAGGTGTTTATCAATCGGGTGAAATCAAGGATACACCTGCCTTTGTACAGGCATACGAAATGGGAAAATCCGTTTGACCTGTTCTATGAAACATAATATAAGCAACAAAATTTAAATAAAATATATACAGGAGGTTTTTAATGATGGAGTACTTAACATTGAATACAGGTGCAAAAATGCCTTTGGAGGGATTTGGTGTCTTTCAAATTCCGGATGCCACACAGTGCGAGCAGGTGGTTTACAATGCCATCAAAACAGGTTATCGACTTATCGACACAGCAGCCGCCTATATGAACGAGGAGGCGGTCGGTAAAGCAGTAGCCCGTGCTGTTGCTGACGGACTGGTAAAACGTGAAGATTTGTTTGTTACAACAAAGGTATGGGTACAGGATATGAGAAACGAAGAAACGGCATACAGCGCTGTCAAATCATCTCTTGCCAAACTCAGTTTGGAATATCTTGACCTGATTCTTCTGCACCAGCCTATGGGAGATTATTTCGCTGCATACAGAGGATTGGAAAAAGCATACGATGAAGGATTGACAAAAGCAATCGGCGTATCCAATTTCTATCCGGCTATCCTTGCCAATTTCTGCGAAAATGTCAGAACGATACCTGCTGTCAATCAGGTTGAGCTGCACCCGTATTTTTCACAGGCTGATGCACTTGAAAATATGAAAGCATACGGTGTTGCTCCGCAAGCGTGGGGACCTCTTGCAGAGGGAAAGCATGGTATCTTCACCGATTCCGAAATCGCCGCTGTCGGTGAGAAATACGGTAAAAGCAACGCCCAGGTTGTACTTCGCTGGAATACACAAAGAGGCGTTTCCATCATTCCGAAATCTGTCAAAACAGAGCGAATGGAACAAAATATTGATATATGGGATTTCACGCTTACAGACGAGGAAATGGAAATTATCGGTTCAAAAGACCTTGGGCACAGTGAAATTATTGATCATTCCAGCCCTGCTTTTGTTAAGGCATTGAATGGCATGAAGGTACATTCATAAGGAGACCACTATGAAACAAAGAATACTCGGAAAAGATTTGAAGGTAAGTTCTGTCGGACTTGGCTGTATGGGAATGAGTCATGCCTACGGTACTCCGCCGGATAAAAAAGCAATGACAAAACTCCTTGAACAAGCCGTTGAGGTTGGTTATACGTTCTTTGATACGGCGGAGTGTTATGGTATGCCGGAAAGCCCCCATCATAACGAGGAATTACTTGGTGAAGCACTCCACAGTTTCAGGCAGAAAATCGTCATCGGTACAAAGTTTGGAATATGCTTTGATTACAGCTCAAAAGAAACCAATTTGCCTGTGATTGCGGATTCACGTCCCGAAACAATCAGAAAGGCTGTTGATGGTTCACTGAAACGGTTGAAAACAGATTATATTGACATTTATTATCAGCATAGACAAGATCCCGATGTTCCTGTAGAGGAAGTGGCAGGTGTGATGTTGGAACTTATCAAAAAGGGAAAAATTCTGCACTGGGGTCTTTCGGAAGCACCCGAGGAAACAATTCGCAGGGCACATAAAATATGCCCTTTGACTGCTGTACAAAACCGTTATTCGATGATGGCTCGCTGGCATGAAAGCCTGTTTCCGTGTTTGGAAGAACTCGGTATAGGATATGTCGCTTTTTCACCTACCGCAAACGGATTATTGACAGCACAGTATAACCAAAACACAAAATTTGAATCTGTTGTTGATTACCGCAGTATTATGCCACAGTTCAAAGCAGACAGCTTTGAGAAAAACAAGAAACTGATCGACCTCGTACAAAGCACGGCAAAGGAAAAGAATGCCACTCCCGCACAAATCGCAATGGCATGGATGTTGTGTAAAAAACCGTATATTGTGCCGATACCCGGTACAAGAAAATACGAACGGCTGATTGAAAATGCAGGAGCATCCGAAATTGAATTAACATCGGAGGAAGTTACTGCCATTGATAACGCTTTGAACGATATGCAAATGTCAGAGGTGTACGGAGGAACAAAGGTCATCAAATAATCAGCCTCCAAAAGACCGGTATCCTGCAAATGTATCACAGAAGAATTGATTAAAAGCGGCAGCACTTATGAGCAAAAAACATAAGTGCTGCCGACGTTTATCATTAACTTTCAGCAATCTCAAAATCAATTTTTAATAGGTAGCTCGCATTTACTGCACCGTGTACAGCCGTTGCAGATGATTTTCATACCGCAGGTTTCACATTTGCTGCCGAAGTAGGGCTTGTATCTTTCTTCACTTGATACAGAAGATCCTAACGGATGAAACAGCTTGAAATCAATCGGCTTTCCCTGATAACTTAAGCCTGAACGATATGCTTGATTTGCTTGAAGCTCGCTGCCTTCAATGCGATACAGTCTGCCGTCTTTCACAAATCGTCTGCCTGTACCGATAAAAGCAAAAGTCACGTTATATTCCATACATTCATCTCTGAGTGCTTTTACCCATTCATAATGGCAGGGACGGGCTCCCGAATAGTTTTCACCGTCACATATCACCTGCTCAATCTGACCATATGGCAGATATTTTTTAATACTGACTTCCCCGATAAATGGTGCGCACATAATGCCCTTGTGCTTGAACGGCAGCGACAGTAAAATTGGGATTCTCTCGTCAGCTCTTTTCTGATTTTCGCAACTAACATTGAAGAAAACGTTTTCCCAACCGTCGTTCCAATCATGCGGTAAACAATCCTCAACTCTCTGCGGGCGTTTTGTCAGCAGAAAGAATACCACGTCGGGACGCTGCCGAATGATACTCCACGCCTCGTCACGCCATACATCCGCTTCCTCTAAAAAGAAATCAGAGGTCATGCATACTCGCAACCGTTCGCCGCATTTGATTTTATACTGTCCGTTTCTGTCTTTGGAAAGAGGATAGCGAAAGCCTGCTTTAGTGCGGTAGATTTCAGCACCGCTTTTTCCTCTTTGCCCGTCCAGAAAATACATATAACAGTTCTGGCAGCCCTCGCTGCATTTTTTACAGCCGTGCCACGGATTCCATATATCATGCATTGTTGATTCTCCGTAATCATTCAAAGATATTTATAGCCTATGATCTTTTTCCTCTGCTTCGTTCATTTTTTCCATACCAAAAGATCATCGCAAAGATCGTAAACACGAGCAACAGTTAAGGCAATTGATTAGATCTGTTCGATAACCTCAATTCTAAAAGATGTATCCATACAAATTGAAACCGTTTTTTCACTAATGTTCTCAAGTTTTGAACGCATTTTTCTAAAACTATTCATTTTAGTATCCATTGCACTTCTGCAAGTATTGGAGGTTGAGTTATTTTTATACATTTTCGGCATCATTAAATTGAGTAAACCTTTTCAAGTGCTAAACCTGTTACATTATTTTCTTCCATTATTCTCTTAAATCTATCAGATACAAATAAATATGTTGTGTATTTACGCTCCTCTAAATAAATCTTAAAAAAATC
>CADCOE010000023.1 GCA_902802985.1 uncultured Ruminococcus sp. | reverse complement strand
CTTTTTCCTTGCATTTATTATACCATATTTCACGCGTTCTGTCAGTATTTATCGGAGATTTGAGGTTGTTCAGTTTACATTATTTAGAAAGCATTGAAGACTATATGGTGCATGCTGAGTTCAAAAAAGCCGGAAAGACAGTACTGACACTTGAATCTCCGAGCGGTGAGAAAAGGGAATACGACCTTTTCATCGAAATGGATGCATATGAAATCACAAAGAGATAAGGATGCGAAGCTACGAAGTCATATTGGGAATTTCCGTTTATCGAGCGCTTTCACATCAAGAGGATACGAAAAAGATATACCCTGCAAAAAAGCCTGATAAAATCAAGCTTTTTTGCTAATCGAATACCAAACAAGAACGGCAGATAGTCACAAACACTATCTGCCGTTCTTATTGCCATCGGAGCCGATCGTTTTGAAAAGAGGTTCTCTGTCAATAGTTGGGGTAACAAATAGGGTCTCAAAATTTTTTGAATGCATCCTTTTGCTGTATCATCAAGCTTGACTCAATCTGTTTGATGGATTTCATCAAAATGAAACTATATCAATACAGTGAAATGACATCGAATATTATTCTGTTTCCCGGTCATCTTCGTCCGACTTCTTTTCAAAAGAGGAGACAGCAGCTATAATTTCACTGTGACCATATGTACTGTCAAACGTCTTGCTGTCCAGAACCTCTGACATATCGGATACATAATAATAAGCGTGCTGTTGGTTGTTGTTATCCCGAATGACATCTATTTTGAAAAAATTTTGTGTATACTCTTCCGTATAAACCGTCAGATAATCGACTGCCGATACGGAAATTTTTGATTGACGATCCGTATCCATATAATCCAGTACCAAATTACACGCCTCTTCAGAAGTCTGATCGTTAAATAAACCTACTCTTTCAGCAAGTGCGGTACTTTCTTTTTTGCAATCCTTATACATTTCTTTAAACTTCTTGTTTTCTATCAAATAGCTGCCGTCTGAAAAAACATAAAAGTTTTCTGTTTTAACGTCGTCATCTTCCTGACGAGTCTTGAGTTCCACCCGATAAAAAGATAAAATCTCATTATCCTGATGTACTTTCATTAGTTCTGCCGCTACAGCAAATGATCCGGCTTTTCTGTCGGGGTTCATATAGTCAAGTACATTTCTGCAAGCTTCTTCGGGAAGAATAATTTCAGAATCAGTATCTGCTTCTGACGATGTTTTTGATTTAGAGTTGCTTTTTTCCGATGATGTCTTAGAAGACTTTGCTTTTTGAGAAGTGTCCTTCTTACTTGGAACACCGCTTTTTTCGGACGTTTGAGTTGAAGTATTCTGTTTGTTGCTTTCCTGTTTCCTAGCTTCTGTGTCAGATTTCTGAGAAACAGACACTTCTTTTGAGAAATTTTCCTGAGTGCTTGACTGAGCCGTTTGTTCTTCTCCGCAGGCACATAACATCAATCCCATTACAACAGCCCAAAAAACTGCTGTTATTCTTTTTATCATTTTCATACCTTAATAACTCCTCTGTTAATCATATTTTTCTTATTGGCAAAACCGCAAAATTATTATACACCATTCCCACTAAAAAGGGAATTGAATTTAGAAACATTTTTATCAGCACAAGGAGCATCTTCCAACTACTTTTTATCCGATCAAATTGATATTGATAGAATCCGATCAAATTGATATTGATAGAATGTCTTGCAATTCTATTGTCAATCTGTTATAATACATATTGTACGATGAATTTACATATCAGCAACTTGCTTTTATGAATAATTGCCGTACATCCGTAAAAGGTTTACTGACGCAAAAGAATGGTATTTTCTGATGCGAAAGGTAAAAAACCGCATAGAAAGCATTTGATGAGTGCTTTTGTGTGGAACGCCTTTACGGGCGTTTATTTTTTATATATTTGTTTACAAGGGAGTTTTGGAAATGGAAACAAGAGTTTCAATCATTGGCATTATTGTAGAAAGCACTGACTCTATCGATAAACTCAATGATCTGCTGCACGAGTACGGCGAATACATTATTGGCAGAATGGGTATTCCCTATCAGAAAAAAGACGTTAACATTATCAGCATTGCTTTGGATGCACCTGTTGACGTGATCAACACGCTGTCCGGTAAAATCGGTATGCTGGACGGTATCAGTTCCAAAGTTGTCTGTTCAAAAGTATAAGCAATGAAACAACTGATCGACAAGCTGTATAACCAGACGACACTTACCAAAGAAGAATATGCGGCACTGATCGCCCATCATTCAGCAGAAGAAGCAGAATATCTGTTTTCACTCTCACGTGAAGTACGTCATCGCTGCTACGGCCACGATGTATACATCCGGGGATTGATCGAATTTACCAATTATTGCAAAAACGATTGCTATTACTGCGGTATCAGGCGCAGCAATCAGAACGCCGACAGGTACCGCCTTACCAAAGAGGATATTCTTCTCTGCTGTCAAGAAGGCTATGAACTGGGATTTCGCACATTTGTACTGCAAGGCGGAGAAGATCCGTATTTTACCGATGAAAAAATGACAGATATGATCACTTCTATCAAAACACGCTATCCTGATTGTGCTATCACCATCTCAGCCGGGGAAAAAGAACACGAAAGCTATCAGGCGTTCTTTGATGCAGGTGCCGATCGTTATTTACTAAGACACGAAACAGCCAACGCCAAGCATTACGCTCAACTCCATCCTGCTTCTCTTTCGTGGCAGCATAGAATCCGTTGTCTGTATGACCTTAAAACCATCGGCTATCAAGTCGGCTGTGGCTTTATGGTAGGTTCTCCGTTTCAGACCACGGAAGATCTGGCACAAGAAATGCTGTTTATCAAGGAGCTTCAGCCGCATATGGTCGGTATCGGCCCATTTATTGCCCAGCACGATACACCGTTTCGCAGCCGATCCAACGGAACATTGGAACAGACACTGTTTATGCTGGGATTGATTCGTCTGACATTGCCCCACGTATTATTACCATCTACCACAGCACTGGGAACCATCCATCCTCTTGGGAGAGAAAAGGGAATTTTGGCAGGAGCTAATGTCGTGATGCCAAACCTTTCTCCCGTTTCTGTCAGAAAAAAATATATGCTGTATGACAACAAGATCTGCACCGGCGATGAAGCCGCTGAATGCCGTTTGTGTCTGCAAAAACGAATGCAGTCTATCGGCTACCGTGTTGTTACGGCCAGAGGAGATTACAAGGTATCGTAAAATATTATCATTAAAACAAGAAAGAAGAATTTCATAATGAGTTACAATCCGAAATCCTTAAAGGCGGAAGAATTTATTAACCACGAGGAAATACTCGAAACGCTTGAATATGCAGAAAACAATAAAAATAACCGTGAACTGATCGAGGAAATACTGGAAAAGGCAAGACCTAAAAAAACCGAACGAGGTGTCGAATGTGCCGGTCTTTCCCACCGTGAAGCAAGCGTTTTGCTTGCCTGCGATATTCCTGAACTGACTGAAAAAATGTATTCCCTTGCCCGTGAAATCAAAGAGGCATTTTACGGCAATCGAATTGTTATGTTCGCTCCCCTCTATCTTTCCAATTATTGTGTCAATCAATGTGTTTATTGCCCCTATCACTATCAGAACAAGCAAATCCCCAGAAAAAAACTGACGCAGGAAGAAGTGCGTCAAGAGGTAATCGCTTTGCAGGATATGGGACACAAACGTCTCGCTATTGAAAGCGGTGAGGATCCGGTCAATAATCCTATTGAATATATCCTTGAATGTATCAAAACCATTTACAGTATTAAACATAAAAATGGTGCGATCCGCCGTGTCAACGTTAACATCGCCGCTACTACCGTAGAAAATTACAGAAAACTTCACGACGCTGGAATTGGTACTTATATCCTCTTTCAGGAAACCTACCACAAGGAAAGCTATGAAAAGCTCCATCCCACCGGTCCCAAGCATAATTACGCTTACCATACCGAAGCAATGGACAGAGCAATGGAGGGCGGTATTGACGATGTAGGACTGGGCGTATTGTTCGGTCTGGAAATGTACAAGTATGAATTTGCCGGCATATTGATGCACGCCGAACACCTCGAAGCTGTTCACGGTGTCGGTCCCCATACCATCAGTATTCCGAGAATTAAACGTGCCTCTGATATTGACCCGTCTGTGTTCGACAACGGTATTGATGATGATACATTTGCCAAGATCATTGCTTGTATCAGAATTGCCGTTCCCTACACAGGTATGATCATCTCCACACGAGAAAGCGAAAGCTGTCGTGACAAGGTAATGTCACTGGGTGTATCACAGATCTCCGGCGGCTCAAGAACTTCTGTCGGCGGTTATGCCGGTTACAATGCAGATGAAAGACCTCACGATACTGAACAATTTGACGTCTCCGATCAACGCAGTCTTGACGAAGTCGTCAGATGGCTGATGGAAAAGGGGTATATTCCGTCTTTCTGTACGGCTTGCTATCGTGAAGGCAGAACAGGCGATCGTTTTATGTCACTGTGTAAAGTCGGTCAAATACAAAACTGTTGTTTGCCCAATGCTTTGATGACACTCAAAGAATATCTGGAAGACTATGCTTCTCCCGAAACAAAAGAAATCGGTGAAGCAATGATCCTCAAAGAACTTGAAAATATTCCTAAAGAAAAAGTTCGTGAGATTGCCCGTGAACACCTTACGGAAATCGAAAAAGGCAACCGTGATTTCAGATTTTAATGCACGGCTGCCCCACTTCACTATTCAAAAGGGTGATAATTAATGAGTCTTAACAATACTCCTTCGGGAGAACGTTTGCATATTGGATTTTTCGGCAGAAGAAATGCCGGAAAATCCAGCGTTGTCAATGCTGTAACAGGACAAAAACTCGCCATCGTTTCCGATGTGCGGGGTACAACAACAGACCCCGTTTCAAAAGCAATGGAGCTTCTGCCGCTGGGACCTGTTGTGATCATTGATACCCCCGGCATCGATGATGAAGGAGAGCTTGGTTCACTCCGGGTCAAAAAAAGCTATCAGGTACTCAACAAAACAGATATTGCCGTTCTGGTAGTTGATCTGTCAGTCGGTATGACTGAACAGGACAAGGCATTGCTCCAACGCATCAAAAATAAAAATATTCCCTATATTATTGCTTATAATAAAAGCGATATTGCCGCTATTTCTGCCGATAACGACCATCACGAAAACAGCATTTATGTCAGTGCCGAAACAGGCAGCAATATCAATGAACTGAAAGAACAGATTGCCGCACTGTCCAAAGGATTGGAAAATCCTAATAAAATTATTTCTGACAAACTCTATGAAGGCGATATGGTCGTATTAGTGGTCCCCGTAGACAAAGCAGCTCCTAAGGGCAGACTTATTCTGCCGCAGCAACAAACCATACGTGACATATTGGACGCTCACGCCAGTTCAATCGTTACGCAGGATACACAGTTAGCAGGAACACTGGCGGCTCTCAAAGAAAAACCAAAGCTGGTGATCACCGACAGCCAAGCTTTCGCAAAAGTCAGTCAAATCGTACCAGATGATATACCTCTTACTTCATTTTCCATTTTATTCGCCAACTACAAGGGAAACCTGCGGCTTGCTGTAAAAGGTGTTACCGCCCTTGACCAACTTTCGGACGGCGATAAAGTATTGATTTCGGAAGGCTGTACTCATCACCGACAGTGCGGTGATATTGGTACTGTTAAACTGCCTGCCCTGATTACCCGATATACCCACAAAAATATTGTCTTTGAATGGACTTCGGGAACAGAGTTTCCCGAAAACATCAGCGATTATTCCTTGATCATCCACTGCGGCGGATGTATGCTCAGTGAACGAGAAATGAAATATCGTCTGAAATGTGCCGAAGATGAACACGTTCCGATCACCAATTACGGCACGTCAATCGCTTATATGAACGGTATTTTGAAACGCAGCCTTGCCCCATTTCCGGAAATTGCCGGTCTTCTTTGAAACCGATGCTCTTTTGTATAGGACGGTGAGCAGGAATACCTGTCTGCCAACAGTTCACACAAATTTTAATGTGATACTTTTTCCATCAAAGCCACACTCAGTATCGGAGAAAATCTCCTGTGCCAAAGCAAGACCACTCTGCGGATCATCCAGCGATGGACTGAAATGTGTCAGCCACAGCTTTTGAACCCCTGCCGATTTTGCCAATCGGGCAGCTTCAGAAAATAACATATGCCCCTTTTCTTTTGCTAACGGTAATTTGCTGTCATCACTGTACATTCCTTCGCATATCAAAAGGTCAGCATTTTTCGCTGCTGACCGAATTGCTTCGGTCGGACGTGAGTCGGTACAATAAGTCAATTTAATGCTTTTTCTCGGTGCTCCCAATACCATATCCGACGTAAAGATATTACCTTCAAAACATACGGTATCCTCTTTTTGCAAAATCGACCAAATTTTCATAGGAACATTATTTTTCTGCGCCTTGGCTATGTCAAATTTTCCTCGATGCGGCAGTTCCAATGTATAGCCGATACAGGGAATGCTGTGCTTTGCCCGAAACGGCGTCACCGTCAGTGCCCCCGATACAAACGGTTTCAGCTCGGTCAGTTCTCTGAAACAAAGTGTAAACGGCAGATTGGGAGCTGCTACGCATATATCACGAACAGTTTTAGTCAGCCCCACAGGTCCAACAATGGTTACCGGTTCTGTTCGCCCCTCATTCCCCATCGTCAGCAACAGTCCCGGCAGACCGGTAATATGATCTGCGTGAAAATGCGTAAAACATATCATATCGATCGGCTTCATTTTACGGCCGCATATTTTAAAAGAAACCTGTGTGCCTTCTCCACAGTCGATCAAAACAGAATGACCGTTAACATTAAGCAGGCACGAGGCGAGAAAACGATCTTTACGCGGCATCGTTCCGCCTGTTCCGATCAGCGTTATATCAAGCATTTTCTTACCCCCCGTCGGTGTACTCTGTTTATTCTGAAAACAGCTTTTCACAAAGCTGTATCCATTCATTTTTAGTCATTGTGCAATTAATGATGTCAAGCAAGGAATTGGAGGTTATATTCTGTGGAAGATTCAATGCTTTTTTCAGCTTTTCACGGTTAGCCGAAGCATTGGGCGTCCCTGTCAGTCCATACTCAAACAAATCTGCTTTGGTAATTTCCCTTTCCGTCTTGACATATCCCTCACTCAGCTGACAGTGTGCTCCCGATTGAGCAATCGCATTGCATAGGATTTCTTCTGATAAACCCTCTACACCAAGTTTCCCTTCTTTGGAAGGTTTTTCCTTTCGCTTTTCTTTACCAAACACATCGGGAATATAGGCGTGTTTGAGCTGTGTGGACGGTACACATCCCTTTAGGAAATTACGTATTACAAAGCCGGCACCGTCACTGTCCGTCAGTACCAAAATACCTCTGGTATCGGCAAGATGACGGATCAAGGCTTGCTTTTCCTTATTTTTAAAGACACCGAACCCATCTGTGGTAATGATCAATCCATCAATAAAATTGGACAGCTTGATTTTATCATACTTACCTTCTACGATAACGGCTTCTTGTATTTTTATCATTGGCTGCCCTCCTTCATTGCCAACATCAGCTCTGACAACAACGTTTCAAGCAAAATACGGGAACTGGCTCTGGTACTTTTCAGCTTGATGTCCGTATCTAAAATAATATTGAGGATATTCCGCAGAGTCGCTGCGGAATATTTTTTTGCATTATTGGCTGCATTGCGGAGCAAAAACTCACGCTTGCCATACTTAAAATCCGCTGCAACTTGTGCAGCGGTTACCCCACTCTCCGATGCCATTTTCATACGATACATATCAATGAACGCAGAACTGAGAACTGACAAAATGATTTCCGGTTTTTCATTTTGCTCCAACAACCGATGCAGCTGTTGATAGGCCGCATTAAAATCGTTTCTGACAACACAGTCAGACAAAGCAAAAATACGGGCTTCACTGCTTTTGACCACCAAAAGATATATCATTTTTTCTGTGATCTCCCTGCCGTCTGCATAAGCACAAAGCTTCTCCATTTCATTATGCAGCGTTGTCATATCCGTTGAACACATAGCAATGATCTTAGAGGCATTGATACGACTAAGGGTACAGTTTCTTTTTTCTGCCCACGTGACCAACTGCTGTTCAAGAGCAATATCTTCTTTTTTCTCCAGTTCCAGTACGGTTCCTGCTTTGGCTGCCGTTTGTGCCAGCTTTTTCAGTTTTCCTGACTTTTTTACATCCTTGATCAGCGTAGGCATAGAGAAAATCAATATCGTACCGTCCGGTATTTCTGATGTGAATTGTTCCAAAAGATGATAGTCTCCCTCGGACAAGGCATCTATATCATAATCCGACACCAACACACATTTGATTTCGGAAAACATTGAAATTTGCCTTGACGCCGCAAAGATATTTTCCAAAGGAGTATCCGAACCAAGTCTTATCAAGTCAAACTCTGTTGGATTTTTGCCCACTGCCTTATTCACAAGAAAGGACGTGTAATGCCTGACAAGATACTTTTCGTCACCATATATCAAATATATTTTGCTAAAAGCTTTTGCTGTCACTTCTTTTTTAAAATCACGTTCTGTCAGCTTAGCCATTCGTTTTCCCTCCTGACCGTTGTATCCCCGTTCGGTCGAATGACAAGTGCAAGACCGCCTTGATCGGCTGTAGCGTAAATATGTGCCTTTTCCCTGTCTGCTAATTCACCGTATAGGGGCAGATGATCTTTTGTATCAGAAATGATGATATGATGTGCCTGCACTTGCTCGAGCTGTGTCACCTTTCCGTTGATCACCAAATAATCACTCTCCAAAAAATGTACCGGCAGTTGACTGCAATCCGTTCCGTCCGTACAAATCAGCGTTTGTTTGCCATTCGCATTGACGCACACGGCACTGCCTGTTGTTCCTCTGTAAATAAACAGCTTGGTATGATCGGCTGTCGTAAGAACATATTCATTACCGTTATGATGCAGCGTCCGTTGTTCCCCGGCTTGATCAAACAGAATAGTTTCTTGGTACGAATAATCATCACTGTCATACAACAACACCCTTTCAACGCTGTTTTTTTGAAGATATTTTTCAGCATACTGTGCCGTTTGAGGTGTATTCTCCGCCAAAAGAAATATGTTCGTATATTTTTCGCCATATTGCTGCGTATAATTGGTCAATACGGAACTTTTTCCATTATCTCCTCCACAATACAACACACCAATTTCATCATTTTCTGCCAAAACAACAGATAAACCGTTTCCTGTATCCCGTATTGCCAGTTTCACAGTACCAATGTTGACCATATCATACGAAACATTTCCCACTGCGAACGTGAATATTGCCGTCAAAATATAGCAGATCACCTTATCCCTGTTCGGTTTGAATAGCAACAATACTGTAAACAGCAACAGCATACCAATTAACCAAACGGGCACAAAACAGTAAGAGGTATTCAGCAGAGCAAGCGGCCAATCCGCTACAAAATCCACCGTTTTCATAATATAATCTGCAACAGCGCTACACACGATGACTAATGGCATAGCGGCAAACGGAATGATCGGGTGCAGCAGCAGTATAAAAAACACTCCCATTATCAACAAAGATACCGCAGCACACACCAGTACATTTGTCAAAAAAGAATACAGTGAAAATTTCTGAAAATAAATGATCGTCAGCGGGAGAGTAAATGGAACGGTGGATGCCGTTACCGCAGTCACAGATACCATTCCCTGCAATAGCTTTTTTACACCATTTTTTAGTGGTAATGGGATCAACGAAATATTTTTGCTCGGCTTGAATGATAGGATCCGTTCCGACAAGTAAGTGTTGATCCTATTATAAAATAGCTGAATACCCAATGTAGAAGCTGCTGACAATACAAATCCGATATTAGCGGCAGCATAGGGGTCTGTACCGCATATCAATATCACTGCCAATCCGAGCGTATTGATCGGATCGGCTTGCCGATAAATCATCTTTCCCGATAATATCGTTATCTGCATTAATCCGGCGCGAACAACAGACGGAGAAAAACCAACCATCGCCATATATGTCAATACGAAAGCAATACTCAATAGGTTGGATACCACTCTTTTTCCTTGACAAAGAAAAGATAGCAGTATCGTAAACAGTTGTATGACTACTGTCAAATGAAATCCGGATACTGCCGCAATATGAGAAACACCGGCTGCCGCAAAATCAGATTTATTTTCATAGGAAAGTCCTTCTTTGTTTCCCGTCAGAACAGCATTGATCAATCCTGCCTGTTCGGACGAAAACAATTCATCTACCTGATCATTGATATAGCTTCTTATCATCAAGGCATCGTAATACAGCGGTTTTGTATCGACAGGGATCACTTCTGTCCGTGTCGATCTGTCAATACTGCCGCTGAGCATTATTTTTTGTGAAATCTGATACTGTTGATAGCTATTATTTTCATTCTCAAAAAATTTCACTTTACCATTAATTTTGTCAAACGGTTCTGCTCCGAGCACTTCTTCCGTCGAGATCACAGCCTTGATCTTGTCGGGAACTTCTTTCCCCTTAACAGATAAAATCGTGACGGTGTAATAATTTCTGCTGCCGTTGTTGTACGGTAATTCACATAATTCAGCTTGTACCTGACAGGTGCTTCCTTGCAGCGGTTCTGTCGGACGGACAACGGTATTGGTATAAATCCCAAAACACACCAACGCCGCTGCCGCTGCCAATACAGCAATGGGGATAACCCGTTGTTTTCGGAATGGACGAATACACATCACTCCGATAAAGACCACTTCCAGAAGCAATGCTAACCAAAAGCTAATCATCACTCCCACAAACAAAGCGACCGCTAATGCAGCCATATATGAAAAACCTGCGACTGCAAGCGGTCTGCCCATTGTATCATATCCTCCGATATTTCAATTTTTTCAGTAATCGTGCTATTCAGCACATTTCCACATTGAGCTTTTTGCCGCCCAGAAGATGAAAATGAAGATGAAATACGGTCTGACCTGCATCGGCTCCACAGTTAGCTACCACACGATAGCCGTTCTCGGCAATGCCAAGTTCCTTGGCAAGCTTGGCAGCCACTTCATAGATATGTGCGATCACACCGCTGTTCTCCGGTGTCACTTCATTCATAGAAGATGCCATATGCTCCTTCGGAATGATAAGAATATGTACAGGTGCCATCGGATTAATGTCCTTAAACGCATATACGGTTTCGTCCTCATATACCTTTGTTGAGGGAATATCGCCTTTAACGATGCTGCAAAATAAACAATCCATTGTCAATTTCTCCTTTATTATCAATAATCATCAAAATCAGTTCTTCTTCCAACAAACCGCAAATTTACTGCATATTACCGGTGGGTGAGGATGACAACATCTCCTCCGCATAGTCCAAAGTTGCTTTGGTAATTTCTACACCGCCGATAATACGGGCCAGTTCATTACGTCTGCCTTGATGGTCAAGTCGATCCACTGCGGTATAAGTTTTGCCCGAAGAAACACTTTTCTGTATTTTAAAGTGACTGTCACCCAAACAAGCAATTTGTGCCAGATGAGTAACACATAATACTTGACGGCTTTTAGCCACTTCTTTGAGTTTAAGTCCCACTTTTTGTGCCGCACTCCCACTAATACCCGTATCTATTTCATCGAAAATCAGCGTATCTATTTCATCCGTACCAGCAAGAACATTTTTGATAGCAAGCATCATACGTGAAAGCTCACCGCCCGAGGCAATTTTAGCAACAGGTTTTGGGGCTTCGCCGGGATTGGTCGATATGAGTATTTCCATTAAGTCACAGCCGTTGGCATTCAATCCGCATTGACTGCACATAACGGTCAGCTCTACATTTGGCATATCCAAAAAAGTCATTTCTTTTTTGACTGCCGATGAAAATTCCTTTGCCACTGTACGGCGTTTCTCTGACAGTGCCTGTGCCAGCTGCTCCGCCTTATTTTTTGCTTCCCGGCAACGAGTTGCCAAGGCTTCACGGTTTTCCTCATAGCCTTCCAAATAATCAAGCTCTTTACGGGCATTTTCTAAAAAGACAAGCATTTCATCAATGTTTTGACCATACTTTCTGCCAAGGTTATGGATCAGATCGATCCGGTCCTCAATTTCCCCCAGACTTCCTGTATCGGTATCTGCTGTGTCGCACAGTGATACGATCTCATCACGGCAGTCCTCCAGTTCGTAAACAGCATTTTGAATACGCTTGGACAATTCATCGGCATCGGACAGAACATCGGATATTTCATCCAAACAGTTGTAAGCTGCTTCCAGTAGTTGGATTGCTCCATCCGTTTCATAGCTCCCGTTCAGGGACTCTTTTGCTTCGTTGAGTGATTCCGCAATTCGTTCCTTGTTTTCGATGATGTTTCGCTGCTCTATCAATTCCTCATACTCACCTACATACAGATCCGCTTCCTCTAGTTCTTTGACTTGATAGGACAAAAGGTCGATTTTACGAATACGCTCCTGCTCATCATAAGAAGCTTGATTTAATTTGTTTTTGAGAGCCGTGTATTCTTTGTAGGCAGCTCGGTATTCCGCCAAATCATTTTCCAATTTACCCAGTTTGTCAATATAAGTGATATGCCGTTCGGGTGACATCAGCTCATAGCTTTCGTGTTGTCCGTGAATATTGATGAGATACGTCCCCACCCCTTTGAGCACCCCTGCGGAAGCAGGTCTGCCATTAATACGACATTTTCCCTTGCCGCTGCTATTTAACTCACGCTGTATAAGAACAGTTCCATCCTCCTCGGGAGCAAATCCGTATTCATTCAGTGCCTCCAAAGCAGACGAAGACAGTTCGTCAAACTCTGCACTGACAAATGCACTGTCACATCCGTTTCGGATCAATTCACGGGATGTTCTGCCGCCCAGTACCGCATTAATGGAATCAATGACAATCGATTTACCGGCACCCGTTTCGCCCGTCATCACATTGAGCCCTTCTGTAAAATCGATGCTGGTTTTTTCGATTACCGCTATATTTTCGATATATAAGTTTTTGAGCATTGTTGGATAACCCCTTTATCAAAATGAGTTATTTTTTTGAGACATCAGCTTTTTAATATCCGACACCAGTGCTGCCGAAACCGAGTCCGTTCTGGTGGCAACAAAAATAGTATCATCTCCTGCAATGGAACCTAATACCCCCATACGGCTGGTGGAATCAAGAGCCGCACATACTGCCTGTGCCATACCGCTGCGTGTTTTGATCACGACAAGACAATGAGCATAATCAACGCTCACTACTGCTGTCGAAAACAAATAAAAATGTGACTCCTCCTGCATCGGGGAAACGGACTCGGCAGCATATTGATAGGTACCGTCGGCATCCAGCACTTTGACAAGCCGCAGCTCCTTAATGTCCCTTGATACCGTTGCCTGTGTAACGGCAAAACCGTTTCGTCTGAGCATTTCGAGGAGGTCAGACTGCGTTTCTATTTTATGTTCCTTGATCAACTCCAATATTTTCGTCTGTCGTTTTATTTTCATTTCCTGTCACCCTCTTTCGGCAAACTTATCGTTCAGTACCCGATAGAATGTTTTGTGCTTCAGGCTGATCAATTCCGTTACAATCTTGGCACAAGATACTGATACGGTATCCGTTTTTCTGACGATAACGGTTCCGGCACCGTCAATAGTAAGGAATACCTCTGTATTATCATCACACGATGCCTTGACCGCAATCTCGGAATGATGACTGAACAGCACAGGACGGGCAAAAAGAGCGTGAGAACATACAGGAGTCATCAGGATACACTTCATTGTAGGTTCCACCACAGGTCCCCCCGCTGCCAATGAATAGGCACTGGAGCCGGTAGGGGTAGACAATATCAGACCATCCGCACGATAATTACAGATATAACCGTTATCCTCTGCCAAAAATACATCAATATCGATCAACCGTGACAAAGAACCCCGGGAAATAACGGCGTCATTCAGCGCATAAAATTCCTTCTTTCCGTTGGGACTTTGGTGCACCACCCGAAGCATCATTCTTTTTTCTACGGTATAACCGCCTTCCCTAAGCATCGAAAGCATATCCAGTTCATCCGGTTCTATTCCTGCCACAAATCCCAGTCTGCCCATATTGATGCCCAGCAGCGGCTTACCCAGCAGTGAAGCATAACGGGAAGCGTGTATAATCGTACCGTCACCGCCTATGGTCAAGACAAGGTCACAGTCCGCATAAAGAGATTTTTCGTCTTTAAAAGTAACTGCCAATCCGTGATACTTCTGTTCCATACGCTGATCCAGCAATACATTCATATCAAGACTTTGGAGCTTTTTGATAACATTGAGTGATGCTTCATAAGCACCGTTTCTGGTCAGATTGGGAATAACGGCAATATTTTGGAAATCATTCATAGGCATTACTCCTGTTCGGAATGGATTTAATGGTCAAGCTCTGCGTGAGAGTCCTCTACCAGTTGTGGTATATCAAATTCCTTAAAGACTTTCGGTTCATCCGAACGGCGAATATAGATTAAATATTCAATATTCCCTTCCGGTCCTTTGATGGGAGAATAGTCCATATCGAGAACATCAAAGCCGTTTTGCAGACAATAACCATAAATTTTGTCGATCACTTCCTGATGAACTGCCTTATCACGAACAACACCGTTTTTGCCGACCTTCCCTTTGCCTGCCTCGAACTGCGGTTTAATCAGACAGACGGCAGTTCCGTTTTGCTTCATCAGCGGACGAACGGCAGGCAGCACCAACGTAAGCGATATAAAACACACATCTACACTAAAAAAGTCAATTTCATCGGGTACCTGTTCCTTTGTAATATAACGCACATTGGTACGTTCCATATTAATAACACGTTCGTCATTGCGAAGTTTCCACGCCAGTTGTCCGTAACCAACATCGACCGCATAAACTTTTTTGGCACCATTTTGAAGCATACAGTCAGTAAATCCGCCTGTGGACGCCCCTATATCCATCGTAATGTTATCCGTGAGATCCAGTGAAAAGGACTTCATCGCTTTTTCCAGTTTCAGTCCTCCCCGACTGACATAGCCAAGCTTATTTCCCCGCATTTCAATCGCAACACCCTCGGGATAAGTGGTACCCGGTTTATCTGCTTTTTGATTATCCACATAAATGATACCCGACATAATGAGTGCCTTTGCTTTTTCACGGCTTTCAGCGTAACCTGCCTCGTAAACCATCACATCCAAACGTTTTTTTACCGCCATTAATTTTTCCTCCCGTTTTGACTTACTTTGATGATTGTTTCCGTCATTTTTTTATCGTCAAGTCCGAGTTTGGCAAGTGCAGCCGTTGTCTTTGCCTGTCGGACATAATTTTCAATGGCGTGAAGGCTGTAAATTCCCTTATAGCCCTGCTGGTACAGCTTAAATCCAAATGTTTCCCCTACTCCTCCAAATTTAATTCCCTCTTCAAAAAACAAACAATAATCGTATGATAAGGCTTTTCTGACAGAGGATTTCGCAATCGGTTTGATCGTATTCAGCTTGAGAATACAAATCTCTATGCCCTTTTTTTGAAGCGTCTCCTTGGCAAGACAGGCATAGGAAAACAGTCTGCCATAGGTCACGATCAGAATTTTGCTGTCACGGCTGCCATAAAAAGTGTACGGTTCCTTGGCAGGCACAAAATCATCGGGGAGATACAACTCACCGCCTCTGGGATAACGGACAACGGCAACACCCTTGGTGGTATACAAAGCACTGTACATCATTGTCCGCAATTCCTCAAAACACGAAGGTGCATAAACCGTCACATTAGGGATAGTATTGAGAAAAGCGGTATCAAAAATACCCTGATGGGTCTCGCCGTCCTCTCCAACAATACCGGCACGGTCAACAGCAAGAACAATATGAAGATTTTGAAGTGCGGCATCGTGCAGTATCTGATCATAACTTCTCTGTAAAAACGTGGAATACACACAGAAAACAGGAATGATATTGCCTGCGGCAAGACCGCCTGCAAAAGTCACAGCGTGTTCTTCCGCAATCCCCACATCAAAAAAACGATCCTTAAATTTTTTAGCAAATTGATCCAATCCTGTACCTGCTGCCATTGCTGCGGTGATCGCACAAACACGTTTATCGACATCGGCAGTTTTGCACAAAAACTCCCCTGCTATATCGGAATATCCCTTGGAAGAGCATTTCGACTCTCCGGTTTCAATATCGAACGAAGAAACTCCGTGAAAGCTTTTCGGATTTTTTTCGGCATATCCATAACCCTTTCCCTTAGTAGTACAAACATGTACCATCACAGGACCTCTCCTTCGTTTGGCAGCGGCAAGAGCTGTTTGAAGCTGTCGAATGTCGTGACCGTCGTACGGACCGTAATAAGTAAATCCGAGCTGTTCAAACATATTTTTCTGATGTCCAAAAAAATTATCCTTGATCCATTCTTTGAAGTTCCTGATCCCCGAAGAAAGCGGTTTACCGACACCGGGAATTTTAGCAAGACGACTCTGAACCCTGAATTTCGCATCAAGATAAGAAGGCTTGATGCGTATTTTAGAGAGATATTTTGCCATAGAACCGACATTTTTTGAAATGGACATTTTATTGTCATTTAAAATAACAATAAAATTTTCTTTTGAGCGGCCTGCATTATTCAATCCTTCCAACGCAAGTCCGCCCGAAAGAGCACCGTCACCGATCACGGCAACGGTATAATGATCATCTTTATTAATATTGGCCGCACAAGAGATGCCATAGGCGGCGGAAATAGAGGTACTGCTGTGACCTGTATCAAAAGCATCATACATACTTTCACTTCTTTTTGGAAATCCTGCCAGCCCGTTTTCGGTTCTTATCGTATGAATATGATCATATCGACCCGTTAACAGCTTATGAGCATAGCACTGATGACCTACGTCCCACACAATTTTATCGGCAGGGCAGTCAAATGTAGTGTGTATTGCCAACGTCAGTTCCACCACACCGAGGTTAGACGCAAGATGTCCTCCGTTTTTAGATACGGTTTCAACGATCGTCTGTCTGATTTCTTTCGAAAGCTTTGTGAGTTGTTCCTCAGTTAACCCTTTTAGATCGGACGGAGAACTTATGTTTTGTAAATAACGTTTCTCTTCCATCACTAATTACTCCGTTCTCGCATACTTTCCTTTCATTATACCACAATCCTCTCAAAATGAAAACATTTTTTCCGCTTTCCGCACAGCGGAATCAGAGGAACTTTCTGCCGCACAAGCAGCCAATATACTGCTTTGTTATTGATTACGGTGAAGTAAGTAATGGGCAAAGTTAACCAGTTCTGATATATCGCCCTCAAATGTACCAAGGGCATTGATCGCTTTTTCGGTTAATTCCGCACTGATTTTTCGGCATTCATCCAACCCCAAAAGAGATACATAAGTCGATTTATGATTTTCCGCATCGCTGCCGATTGGTTTGCCAAGCGTCGTTTCATCGGAGGTAACATCCAGTATATCGTCTACGATCTGAAAAGCGATCCCGATATGGTAAGCATATTGTTCAGCTGCTTTACGCTGTTCTTCCGATGCCCCTGCCGAAATACAGCCCATCTGACAGGCTGCATTAATCAAAGCGCCTGTTTTCTTCTTGTCCATAATGCGAAGGATTTCGTGATCTGCTTGTTTGCCTTCGCTCTCCAGATCAATGATTTGACCGCCGATCATTCCGACTGCTCCTGCGCATTTTGCCAGTACGGATACCGCTTCGGCACATTTTTCCGCTCCGTTGAGCCGCCGTGCCTGTTCACAGACAAGTGTTTCAAATGCAAGCGTTAACAATCCGTCACCGCCAAGTAAAGCGGCCGCTTCTCCGAAGACTTTATGGTTGGTCGGTTTACCACGTCGTGTATCATCATTGTCCATACAAGGCAGGTCATCGTGTATCAGCGAATAGGTATGGATCATTTCTACGGCGCAGGCAAAAGGCATTACGGCTTCTTCGCTGCCGCCGCACAACTTGGAAAATGCCAACGCAAGCATCGGACGTATTCTTTTTCCGCCTGCCATCAGGCTGTATTCCATAGAATCAACAACCGTTCTGATATAGTCATCACGCTGAGGCAGATATTGTCTGAGTGCTGCTTCAATAGAAGAAACATCCTTTTTCATTCGTTTAATTCCTCCTCTTTTTCCGAAATCAAGGTAATTTTTTGTTCCGCGTTGTTCAGTATATCATAACACGCAGCCGACAATTTTGTGCCTTCCTCAAAAAGCCTCATTGACTCCTCCAATGAAAGCTCTCCCTTTTCGAGCAGTGTCACGATTTCTTCCAAGCGCAAAACTGATTGTTCATAATCAAATTTTTTCTTCATTCTGATTGGCTCCCTTTACGATGATCTGATGGACGATGGCTCGGGACAGACATCTGTACCAAGCAATTCAATGTTCCGTCCGAAAGTTGTACATCAACGTTGTCACCCATATGAACGGACTGTATGGAATAGATAATTTTTCCCTGCGAGGCAGTGATGGAATACCCCCTTGATAGTACTTTGAGAGGGCTTAATGTATCCAGCTTGGCATTAATTCGTGCAAAACGTTTCTGTTCTTCGGCAAGCCGGACGGAATAAGACAGCTTCATCGACTGTGAAAGCGTGTCGAGAAACATTCGCTTTGTGTTAACATACTCCATCGGAGAAGCAAGCACCTTTGCCTTAACAAGAGCATCCAAATGTTTTTTCTCATTACACAGCCTGTCATCCATCAGCTGTGTTATTCTCTGTCGGTAATACACGGTATCGGCACGCAAGGCATTGATTTCGGGTGATACCAGTTCTGCTCCTGCAGATGGGGTAGAAGCACGTACATCGGCAGCAAAATCACATATGGTAAAGTCTGTTTCGTGACCGACGGCCGACACAACAGGAATTTTCGATTCATAAATGGCACGAGCAAGACCTTCATCATTAAACGCCCATAGATCTTCTGCGGAACCGCCTCCCCTGCCAATAATGATAACATCAACACATTGCAGACGGTTCAATTTGCGCACTGCCTCTGTCAGCTGCTCTGCCGCACCATCCCCCTGCACCAATACGGGACACATTATTATTTCGCCGATAGGGTACCTGCGTTTCAAAATACGGCATATATCCTGCACAGCTGCACCCGTAGGAGAGGTGATAACACCAATTTTTTCGGGATATGGCGGAAGCGGTTTTTTATGTTCTTCATCAAAAAGACCCTCCGCTGCCAGCTTTTTTTTAAGCTGCTCAAAGGCGAGGTTCAACGCTCCCACTCCATCGGGCTGCATATCTTCAATATACATTTGATAGGTACCTGCCGCTTCATAAAGCGACACCCGTCCACGCACCAGCACCATCATTCCATTCTGAGGCTGAAATTTGAGATACTTTGCATTTCCGGCAAACATTACCGCTTTTATGGCACTTTTTTCATCTTTTATCGTCAGATAAATATGGCCGGAACGCTGATGATCCGTTAAATTGGAAATTTCGCCCTTGAGATAAACAGAATGCAGTTTATCATTGAAATCAAGGAGCGATCTTACATAAAAGTTCAACTGTGAAACCGTTAAAATAGATAAAGCCATTTCTTCTCACTCAAACCTAATCAAATTTTATTTGTCCGTCCGGTGCATCGGGCATTTCAAAACCCATATGCAGACAAGCGGCACGAGTAATACAGCGTCCTCTTGGTGTACGGCTCAGAAATCCTATTTGCATCAGGTACGGCTCGATCACATCTTCAATCGTGATCGCTTCTTCACCAATAGCAGCCGCAAGGGTATCCAGTCCCACAGGCCCTCCCCTATAAAACTTGACGATAGCAGACAACATTCTGCGGTCATTGGAGTCCAATCCCAGTTCGTCAATTTCCAACCGTTCCAAAGCGATCTGTGCTGTAGAGAGTGTGATCACACCATCCGACATCACTTGTGCAAAGTCACGTACACGCTTTAACATCCGGTTAGCAATTCTGGGCGTTCCACGGGAACGTGACGCAATCTCCAAAGCACCGTCAGGTTCAATATCGATTCCCAGAATAGAAGCACTTCGGGTCACAATCCGTGCCAATTCCTCGGGAGTATACAATTCCAACCGCAAAGTAACACCAAAACGATCCCTCAGCGGTGCCGTCAGCTGTCCTGCTCTGGTGGTGGCGCCTACCAAAGTAAAATGTGGCAGCGGCAGATGATAGGAAGCTGCCATTTGCCCCTTACCCGTAACAATATCTATCGCAAAATCTTCCATTGCCGGATAAAGTATTTCTTCCACCGCTCTGGACATACGGTGTATCTCATCAATGAACAATACGTCCCCTTCATTGAGATTGGTTAAAATAGCCGCCAGATCACCGGGCTTTTCAATCGCAGGGCCCGATGTAATACGAAAATTGACCCCCAGCTCATTAGCAATAATTCCCGAAAGTGTTGTTTTACCCAATCCGGGAGGACCATACAGCAATACGTGATCAAGACTTTCTTTCCGCTGTTTGGCAGCTTCGATATAAACCGCAAGGTTTTGTTTGGCTTTTTCCTGACCGATATAATCATCCAGTTTTCTGGGGCGAAGAGGATTATCGCTGTCACTGTCGCCCATAATTTCGGTAGGAGAAACAATCCTGTTTTCAAAATCAAAGTCTTCCATTGAAAAATCCTTTCAAAAATTCTGCAAAAGCCTGCACTTCCCAAGGCAACACTCTTGACTTTTCTCCGCAGCAAGAGAAACTCTCTTATTTTTTTCCGATTGCTTTCAGTGTTTCGCCGATGATTTTTTCCACCGGCAATTCTGTATCAATTCCCTGCATAAACGGCAATACCTCATCGGGCGAATAGCCAAGTACAGCAAGCGCACTAAGTGCCTGTGAAACATTGCCCGCAGCAGGAAATATTTCCGAAGACACAGCCACTTCCGATCCTTTTCCCGACAATTCGGCAATACCCAATTTTTTAATTTTGTCTTTGAGTTCAAGAATAATACGCTGTGCCAGCTTGTTGCCAACACCTGCCGCTCTGGTCAACGTCTTGCTGTCGCCTGTAGAAACCGACAAAGCGACCTGCTCAGGTGACAGCTCAGACAAGATCGAAATTGCCACCTTGGCACCGACACCGCTAATGGACATCAGCATTTTAAAGCAGTTCATCTCGTTTGTGGTCGCAAAACCGCAAAGCTCCACTGCATCTTCCCGCACCAACATATGAGTATAAACCATTGCTTTTTCACCGATTTTAGGCAAGGCTCTTAGTGTATTCATCGTAGCAAGACATTTATAGCCAACTCCGCCGCATTCTATCACAACGGCATTGAGTTCTGTATGGATGACCGTTCCATTAAGACTGTATATCATATTTTTCTCCTGTTTATTTTACTCCGTGATATTCTTTAGCAACGTAAAGCAATTCTTCCATTCCGACAAACGTCTGGCCTTCATAATCAAAGCGTATCACATAGGGCATATAATCGATTATTCTCATAAAACCGCTGAAACCAAACGAATGGTCATAATAATGAATGATGGTACTTAATGCCGTACCATGTGTCCCTATCAAAACGGTTTTGTCACAATATTTTTTCAATATATCATTGACAGCTGCCATATTGCGTGTCTGTACATCGGCAAGACATTCTCCGTCTTTTTCGTGATACGAAAAATCAGCCCATCTTCTGCGAAACATTTCGTGATGATTGCTGCCTTCCCCCTTGTCACGTTCACGGAGTCTGTCGTCTGTTTCCAAAGAGAGTCTTTGAGCATCAATCAAGGGTCGAATGGTTTCAATACTGCGTCGGTACGGACTGGATACCGCCGCATCAAACGAAACGCTGTAAAGCAGTTCTGCGGCTTTCATTCTGTCCTGTCTGCCTTCCTCCGAAAGAGCATAAGTGCTATCCGTTCCCAAACGGTAACTGGGTTGTGCGTGACGCACAAAATAGAGTTGTGTCATAAAATTCACCTTTCTTAATTACACAGCAACATTCATTCCTTTATCAACGAGGGTTCATTGCTCATCCTTTTCTGTTCAACAATGAACGCAATCGTGTACCTGAGCATTGTGCATGACATATTGCCATTGCCAATGCATCGGCAGTATCATCCGGTTTAGGCACACTTTCCAGTTTAAGCAATCGTCTGGTCATTTCCATCACCTGCGGTTTTTGTGCTTTACCGTAACCGGTAACAGCCATTTTCACTTGCAGCGGTGTATATTCACTGATGGGAAGATTACTGTTCTGAGCCGCAAGAAGAATAACCCCTCTGGCTTCGGCAACAGCGATGGCGGTTTTTTGGTTATTTTGAAAATACAGTTTTTCAATAGACATTCCATCAGGGTCATTTTTGATGATCACAGAAAGCAATCCGTTATAGATCTGCTGCAATCTTTGTGGAAAAGGCGTTTCCGCTTCTGTCGTGATTGCTCCGTAATCCACTGCATAATACCGGCCGCCGCTGAATTCTATCACGCCGTAACCGACAATGGCATAGCCGGGGTCTATCCCCAATATTCTCATTTTTCATTCCTCTTTCGGTTCATAGATAGATATATTATAACACGATTTACAAAAGGTAGCAACAGATAATGAACAAATGTTTGCAAATATTTTTACAAAAAACACACCGAAAAACGTAACGCTTTACGGTGTGTCGCAACAAAATTTACGGCTTATAAAACCACGGAATCAATTTCCACTTGATGATTTTTTTACGAAGTTTCGATGGTGTTTTGCGAGAAATCCTGAGATATTCGTCATAATGCTTCAATCGCAAAGAGTTTTTGATAGCGGAATAACTAAAATTTTCTTTAAGTAAAATATCAACCGCTGCCATAATCACGGACGGCAATTTGTTGTATTCAAAAATATCTGTCAATTTCTGATTATCGTGATGAGAAATCAATATCTCATCATATACTTTGAGCATAGCATCGATCCGATCAAAACAAGTATTGTTGGAAGCATTATCATCCTTGGCCATACTGTCGACATAATCACGGCAGAGTTTAATATCAGCATAAGCGATCTTCGGTGAAAACAGCAGCATATTATATACAAACGCCTCAGCATAGCCGCAGTCACACTCATCATAAAACTTGATATAATTTTTCAACAGGTACTCACGCCGGATCATCACCGCCGCAAAGTCAACATTCACGATAGAACGCACCAATCCCACAATCAAGTCTGTTCCGGAAATATGATCAAGCCCACGATTGACAATGTCTGTTTTTTCTTTATCCGAATACGGCACAGAAAAAATAAAATCAGCATTATTTTCTTCTATCCCATTAAAATAATCACGAAGGTAATCTTTATACAACTGGTTCGGATAAACAAATGTGATATATTTACCGTCAGATTTATAAATACCGGTATTCAACGCAGAGCTTACCGTACTGCCGCCGCTTTGTATCACACAACCTCTGAGTTTACGGGTTTTGATTTCATTGAGTGCCGAAATCACGCTATTGTCGGTGGAGTTCATATCAATGACAATAAATTCCACTTCAAGCTCCGAAACGGAGTCAGCAATACTGCGGATAACTTCGGCAGTTTTGGTTTTATTGTTTTTGGACGGAATAATGACAGAAAGGTCAACATTTCCCATAACAGATACTCCCCTGAATAATTTACCAATATTATAACACATTCCAGCAAAAAATAACAAAAATGTAATTAAAATTTTTTGATAAATTTTTCTTATTTTTTTATTAATTTCCACAATATTTCTATTGGATTACTGTAATATATTACCGATAAAAGCATTTATCGGTAATATTGTATAACGTTTCACAAAAATATTGGTATTTGATTTTGAACTCATCCATTCCGCCCGAAACAAAACGAGCTATAAAAAATCCGACGGTACTTTGCTGCACTGTCGGAAAAATATTTATTCTTTTTCTTCGGGTACATCATTAGCGTCCGAAATTTTATAACATAATATCATCAAGCTGTCATTGAGATGGACGTTTTCCACAATGATGTCATCATAGCAGACAGAGAGATCATAATGACTGAAGTTCCAGTAATTCTTGATTCCAAGATGGTAGAGTCTTTCAGCAATACCGGGAACTGCCGCCTTTGGGACACAAAATATAGCCACATCGGTTTTATGATCACGACAAAATTCTTCCAGTTTATCCAGATCGGTCACTTCAATATTTCTGATGATTGTTCCAATTTTATGAGGATCGTTGTCAAAAATACCAATCAGCCTAAATCCCCTTTTTTCAAAAGACATATGCATTGCAACTGCTTTGCCTAAGTTTCCCGCACCGATCAGCACGGCACGATACATATGGTTCAGCCCGAGAATATGACCGATCTCATTATACAATCCCTGCACAGAATAACCGTATCCCTGTTGACCAAAGCCGCCAAAACAGTTCAGGTCTTGTCTGATTTGTGAAGCCGTAAGTCCCATTTTGTCAGACAATTCACGTGAAGAGATACGAGTCACATCTTTATCTATCAGTTCCCCCAAAAAACGGTAATATCGAGGCAGTCGCTTAATGACGGGAGCCGAAATATTTCCATATTTATGCATTCTCTTTCATCACCCGTTTGTTAAATTTTTGTCATTGTTTGTATATAGTTTAACATCCTTCCATCAAAATGTAAAGAGAAATATCAAATATTTTTTTCAAAGCAAGTCAAAGTAAAAAAGCCAAAACTGTCGTATTCGGTTTTAGTCCCAGTATTGACAGAGAGGCCAAAGATAATGGTATGACAAAAAGGGGCAAGAAATCAAGTTTCCTGCCCCTTTTGTCATATAATGAGTGACCCATCGGGGATTCGAACCCCGGACACCTTGATTAAAAGTCAAGTGCTCTGCCAACTGAGCTAATGAGTCATAAAAATAAT
>CADCOE010000022.1 GCA_902802985.1 uncultured Ruminococcus sp. | reverse complement strand
CAAGGTAGTGATTATACACCATTCTTGTACAGCCGAACGTCTTTGAGAGCATTGTTTTCTGCTCCGAAGTTGGGTATATTCTGAATTTGTACGCTTTATTCAATGCCCGTCACCTCTTGGCACATAGGATATTTACAATTATATCGTATCATTACACTGTAACGATGTCAAGCATTTTCAGCCCTTACGGGCTGCAATGAAACAAAATACGAGCCACCGCTCTGAGGGATCAAATGGACCGATACTCAAACTACTTTCAACGATTTTCGATGAATAATTTATTTTTATTTTTCCAATAATATCCTTGGCATTTTTTGACTTACCAATATAAATTCCTTGTGAATGATATATTATTACGACCAATAAAAGCAAAAAATATTGTCGTGGAGGTGAATTTTTTAATGAAAGCAATCATCCGATCATCTGCCAAAATGATTGCCATTCTTTCGGCAGCCGTTCTTATGCTGTGTTGGATATGTGACTGCTTCACTCCGTCCCGTCTTACTGTTAATACACAAAACAGCAAGCTGCTCAGCACATCTCCTGCCTTGTCGATCCGATGTGGAAATACTGCTGCCGGCAACACAGCCAAAACACAAAGGGCTGAACTTTTTTTATTCGGTGCAGTTCCCGTTAAAGAAGTGAATATCAGCTTTGACGGACACAAGAACGTTATCCCCGGCGGTGAACCGTTTGGCATAAGAATTTATACCAATGGATTGGTCGTTTCTGATATGACTGAAATTCCCACTCAAGACGGAACCAAAAATCCTGCCTCAAAAGCAGGCATCCAATGCGGTGATATTATTCTTTCGGTTAACGGGCAAATGCTCAAAACAAACGAACAGCTGCTTCAGTGTGTGGAGAAAAGCGGTGGTAAAGCCATTGAGCTGAAGATCAGACACCGCAGCAATGACGATACTGTATTCGTCACTCCCGTGAAAGACATTCAGCAAAACAAATACAGAATCGGTTTGTGGGTGCGTGACAGTTGTGCCGGTATTGGTACGATGACGTTTATTGATCCCCAAAATAACTGTTTCAGCGGACTCGGACACGGGATCTGTGACAGTGAAAGCGGCAGTTTGATGCCCCTTGAACATGGTGATATTGTTGATGCGTCCGTATCCTCCATACGGAAAAGTACCTGCGGGATGCCGGGCTCTCTCAGCGGATATTTCACTGACAGCCAGCCTATCGGTGAACTTTGCTCCAACTGCGATTATGGTGTATATGGTACACTCGCCGGTAATATCAGCGGTAAAACCGTTCCCGTTGCCTACTGTCAGGAGGTCAAAAAGGGAAAAGCTCAAATCATTTCGACCATCCACGGAACCAAACCCGAATACTATGATATTGAAATCGAAGATGTCAACTGCAGCGACCTGAATTCGACCAAAAATATGATCATCAAAATAACAGACCAATCCCTTCTCGAGCAAACAGGCGGTATCGTACAGGGAATGAGCGGCAGTCCTATCATTCAAAACGGTATGCTGGTGGGGGCTGTCACGCACGTATTTGTCAATGACCCCACCAGAGGCTATGCACTTTTTGCCGAAACTATGCTGACACACAGTTCCAACGTTGTACAAAATGGTACACTTACCGCATCTTGAATTTGGTGAAAAAACCCATTTTTATTTTTTCAAAAAAACGTCTTGCCAAAATTGGTAAGTTATGGTAAAATAGCATCACCACAAAATAACTACTGGGGGATTTCATATGAAAAACAGATTTAAAATACTCATAGCCGAAGATGCTGCTGAATTCGGCTCAGGTGCCGAGGACATTTTTGTCGAAAACGGATTTCAGGCAAGATTTTGCGAAAAGGACGGCAGCAAGGTCATTGACAATATCCGTGAATTTGAACCGGATATTGTACTGATAGATATGTTTATGAGCAATCTTGACGGTGTGGGCGTGATGAAGGCTATCAAGAAAAATTCCGATGGAAATAAACCTGTATTTGTGATTATTTCCGGATTTAACAGCAGTGTCCTCGAACGGGAAGCAATGTCAGCAGGAGCAGCTTATTATGTGATAAAACCATTCAGAACAGCCGATTTGCTCGAAAGAATATCCGACTTAATGACGTGCTGCATCAACAGCGGAAATGATAATGACAAAATTTACAATGTTGACAGTGACCTTGAAATCACCATTACAGATATTCTGCACCAGATAGGCGTCCCTGCTCATATCAAAGGTTATCACTATCTGAGAGACTCCATTATTATGGCAGTTAAGCAGCCGGAAATCATCAATGCCGTTACCAAGGAGCTGTATCCGTCAGTTGCCAAAAAATACGAAACCACCTCTTCCAGAGTAGAACGTGCTATTCGTCACGCCATTGAAGTCGCCTGGGACAGAGGTGATGTAGATATTCTTAATTCTTACTTCGGCTATACTATCCACAACGGACGAGGCAAGCCTACCAACAGCGAATTTATTGCAATGATTTCGGATCGCCTGCGTCTGCATAATAAGAGAAGTGCCTGAATACTGTTTTTGATCCTCGGGCACACATTATTGACCGCTTACAACACAATAACCCCAAAATATCAAAGCAGCAACGAGGCAGATACTTCATTGCTGCTTTGACCATTTTTTGAGAGACAGGACCGTTATTCTTTTATCATAGAGAATACTTTATAACTGTGCATTTTTCCATTTTTAAATATAATATTCCGCAGTGTTCCTTCATATTGCAATCCTGCACTGTGCAGCATTTTTTCTGCGATCCATACATTCTCGTCGACATAAGGTTTGGCTTCTATCCTCACAACGTCATAATCAGAAAAAACACTGTCTGCCATTTGTTTGACTGCCTGTGTTCCTATTCCCCGACAACGATATTCTTTTTTCAGCCATATATGAAGATCTGCATTACGGGAATAAATCCCACTGCCAATCAACACTTCAATTCCTCCGATCAGTTTTCCGTCAAGAAGGATCGCACGGCAGCGTTGCTTTTCCTCACTGTACATCATTCTTTGTTCAATATAGCATTTGGCGTGAACATCCAAAAACGGATAAGGATAATCTTCCTTCAGGCTGTCCACCAATTTTTTGTCCTGCATTGCCTCCACCAAATCATCCATATAGTCGGTTTTCCACTTATCCAGTACAAACTCCATCACTGACACCTCACTTTAATTGACTTTATTTTTGGGTTCACCTTTCAGATAACACCGAATGTTATCCGCTACAATCCCTATCAGACGTTCCACCGTTTCCTGCGGTGACCATGCAATATGCGGTGTGATAGTCAGATTTTTCACACCATACAATACACAATCTTCTCTCATAGGCTCAACTGTAATGGTATCGATTGCCGCACCGCTCAATATCCCGCTTTCCAATGCCTCTTTCAATGCATATTCATCCACAACGCCGCCTCTTGCTGTATTAATAAAGAAAGCACCCTTTTTACACTTGGCAAACGCTTCTCTGTTAAACATCTCTGATGAACTGTCATTCAGAGGACAATGCACTGTCAGCACATCAGAATATCTAAGCAACTCCTCCCATCCGACAAATCGTGTGTTATCGTCATTCCGAGGAGTCCTCGTGTAAACAATCACTTTCATTCCAAAAGCAGCCGCAATACGAGCAACCGCCTTGCCGATACTGCCATAACCGACAATGCCCAAAACTTTTCCGTATAATTCGTGCATCTCAAACACCATCGGCGAAAAAATTTCGCTGCGTTTCCAACCTTCATTATTCACAAAGGTACTGTAATCACTCACTCTGCTGAAATGATGCAGCATCAGGGCAAATGTATGCTGGGCAACCGCTTCTGTTGAATATCTTCCTGCATTGCATACGGTAATATTGTGTTTGGCTGCATAATCAACATCCACATTATTGTATCCCGTTGCAAACAGTCCAATGTATTGCAGCCTGGGTGCCTGGGACATTGCTTCTGCCGAAAATATAGTTTTGTTGCACAATGCAATGTCTGCCTCTTTTATTCTTTCGGGCAATTCCTCCGGAGAAGTCATATCATACAATACCACTTTGCCGAATTCATTTAGTATTTCCAATTCTGCTCGATTGGATGCCACTGTTTTGCTGTCAGTAAAAACAATTCTCATATTATACGCCTCGTTATATTTTATACGCTAATTATACAATAAAAAAACAAAAAAATCATCCCTATTTTGCAAAAAATAGTATGAAATCACTATTAATTTTTCTTTAACAACGGATCCATATTCATTTTCTGTATTTTTTTTAAGTTTATATTTACATTCATTTTACAGTAAAATCATATTGCTTTCGCATATTCTGCGTATAATACAATCAAACAAACCAAACCAACCTGAAATATATCATCTATCAAAAGGAGATGTTGTCAGATGAAAGAATATAAAATGCAAAAAATGCAAAGAAAATTGTTCGCCATATGTCTTTGTGCCGCACTGGCAGGCTCCGCTTTTCTCAGCGGATGCTCTGACACCTCATCGAATACAGAAAAATCCTCTTCCGATACATCAGTCAGTGTAGTATCCAGTGCCAGCACAACACCATCAAGCGTTGAGTTTGACGAAAATGATACCGATACTTCCTACAATGAAAATGAGTCTGCCAAAATCACCTTAAACGGTTCTTCGGCAACTGTGACAGGAAACGGTGCAAAAGTCAGCGGTTCAACCGTTACAATTACATCGTCAGGCACTTATATCATCAGCGGTAAAATGTCTGACGGAAATATTGTCATTGATGCAGGCAAAAAAGATGTTGTCAAACTGGTTTTGGATAATGCCGAAATTACCAGCAAAACCACCTCTGCGATTTATGCTTCCCAATGCGAAAAAACAATTCTTCTTCTCAATGAAGGAACCACCAACACTGTTTCGGACGGCAGCAGCTATGTCAAATCCGATACCTCCTCGGAAAGTGATGCTTCCTCGAAAAGCGATACTTCCTCGGAAAGCGATGACAATTCTGACGGCCCGAATGCTGCTATCTTTGTAAAAGATGACCTTACTATTCTTGGCAGCGGCACGCTGAATGTAACAGGCAATGCCCATAACGGCATTACCGGTAAAGATACCGTCCGTATTTCCAGCGGAACGATCAACGTTACGGCAGCCCATCACGGTATCACGGGAAAGGATAATCTCGCTATCGAAGGAGGCAACATTACCGTAACGGCATCAAGCGGTGATGGACTTCGTTCAACGTATTCCAAAGAGGATACCACTGAAAAAGGCAATGTTTACATTGAAAATGCCGAAATCACCGTTACCGCTGCCAAAGACGGTATTCAGGCTGAACAAAACCTTGTTGTCAACAGCGGTACGATCAATGTCGTTTCCGGCGGCGGTGCAGCAGAAAACAAAACTTCATCCCGCAATTCCGGCGGCTTTGGTCAGAACAATCAGTCATCATCCACTGACAGCGACAGTCTGAAAGGACTTAAGTCCGGCTCCAACCTTACTGTCAATAACGGTACCGTTACGGTTAATTCCTATGATGACGCTCTCCACAGCAACGGTGACTTGACCATAGCAGGCGGCACGATCAATATTCAATCGGGCGATGACGGTATCCATACTGACAATACCCTTACGATCAAAAATGGCAAGATTACTGTTGAACAATCCTATGAAGGTCTTGAAGGCAACAATATTACTATTTCAGGCGGTACAATGGATATTACATCGACCGATGACGGCATCAACTGCTCGGGCGGCAACGATCAAAGCGGATTTGGCGGTATGGATGGTGATATGCAGTTTGGCAGACACGGTATGAGAAATACAGATAATACCAACAACACTGCCAATATACAAACCACCGCACAGACAGACAAAAACGACACTACCGACAGTTCATCATCCGAAACACCAACACTCACCATCAGCGGCGGCACCATTTACATTGATGCCGAAGGTGACGGTCTGGACAGCAACGGCGATGTAATAATGAGCGGCGGTACAGTTGTCATTAATGGCACTACCAGCGGCGGCAACGGTATTCTCGATCATAACGGCGGCTTCGATCTCAGCGGCGGCACCATCATCGGTGCAGGTACATCGGATATGCTGGAAATGCCCTCTGAGTCATCTTCACAAAGCACGATCGCTGTTCTCTTTGATCAATCGCAATCCGCCAATACTCCCGTATACATCACTGACAACAGCGGCAGTGTAGTGGCAGCAATCACTCCTCAAAAGAGTTTCGGCTGTGTTATCTTTACTTCGCCGGAATTAAAAAGCGGTGAAACCTACAAAATATACACAGGCGGTAAAATAACAGGTGATTCCGTTCACGGCTACTACAGCAAAGCAGTGGTATCGGGCGGCAGCGAATACACATCCTTTACTCTCTCTGATACCGTCACCTATGTTAATTCCGAGGGTATCACAACTTACTCAGGCGGTATGGGTGGTATGAACCGGAACTTTAATCAAGGTCAAATGCCAAATGACAGACAAATGCCTAATAATGGTCAAATGCCGAGTGACGGACAGATGCCCAATAACGGACAAATGCCAAGTGACGGACAAATGCCCGATAACGGACAAATGCCAAGTGACGGACAGATGCCCGATAGAGGAGGTGCTAAACACAAAAATTCCGATCGGCAACAAACAACTTCAGAACAAACAACTCTTTAATCATTGCTGAAAAATCAGATCCTTGTTTCCGTGAGGCAGACACCATAGAGTGTCTGCCTCAAATTTTTGTCTGATATTTCCGATGAATAAATCCCGAATTTTTCACCCATATTATCATTAAGAATTTTCGGGAGGTTATTGTTATGAGAATGTTCTTTAAGGCACTATGTTGTTCATTCATCATTTGTTGTATGATGTCAATGACAGGTTTTTGCGGTGCATGTGACGACATCAGTAATGAAGTATTCCGACTTCATATTCTCGCTAATTCCGACAGCAATGAGGATCAGCAGCTTAAACTTAAAATTCGTGACGGTATACTGCAATATACCGAAACTATTTTTGCCTGTTCTAAAAGCAAAGAGCAATCAATGGCTCTTGCCGAAGCACATCTGGATGACATCAAAAATTACGCACAATCACTGATTTATCGCTATGGCTATCGCTATCACGTTGATGCATATATTGCTAAAATGCCATTCAAAACCAGGACATATGAACATTTTACCCTGCCTGCCGGAAATTATGACGCATTGCGAATTGTTATCGGCAGCGGCAAGGGACATAATTGGTGGTGTGTACTCTATCCATCATTGTGTTTACCATCAGCACAGAGCGATGATGAACTCAATAAAGCAATGAATGAACAGGAAAAGAAAATTGTTTCGGATACGGAAACGTATCGTGTGAAATTCAAGATAGTGGAATGGTGGGAAGAATTATGTTCCTGTTTTGAGCGTAACAATCAAAAAAATTCGCATTGAGCGCCTGAATGTTGACACAAAAGTTTCACGCAAGTCTTTGCAAAGGCTTGCCGAGGCATCAGAAGGGGCAGACAGCCCCTCGACTGCCTGTACTCATCGCCTCCCTGCATCGGGAAATGTTTACAAAATTCAAAATAAAAAGATTGAAAGATGGCGGCTTTAATGGTATAATAGTACAGTTAAAGCTGTATTTTTATGTCAAAATCATAATACGGCAACAAAACGGCTATGAAAGGAAAAGATAATTATGCTTAGAGAGAATAAATACCGCACACATTTTTGCGGTGACCTAAGAGAGTCTGACATAGGAAAGAAAGTAAGAGTTGCCGGATGGGTAGAAAATATCCGTGACCACGGCGGTGTTATGTTTCTCGATATTCGTGACCACTATGGCGTGGTGCAGGTTGTTGTACACAATGAGAAACTCCTCGATAACATTAATAAAGAATGTACAGTAACTGTCAGCGGAGAAGTAACCAAGCGTGACGAAGATACCATTAACCCTAAAATTGCCACCGGTACAGTGGAAATTCACTCAGAGGATATTACGGTTCTGGGCAAAGCACCTTCCGCTCTTCCCTTTGAAGTGGCTTCTTCGACCGATGTTAAAGAAGACATCAGACTGAAATACCGTTTCCTTGATCTTCGTAATAAAAAAGTACATAACAATATTGTAATGCGTTCACAGCTGATCTCTTTTTTGAGAAATAAAATGACGGAAATGGGCTTCCTTGAAATTCAGACACCCATTCTTTCCTGCTCCTCACCCGAAGGTGCCAGAGATTATCTCATTCCCAGCAGAAAACATAAGGGAATGTTCTACGCATTGCCCCAGGCTCCCCAGATTTTTAAACAGCTGCTGATGGTATCAGGATTTGACCGCTATTTTCAGATCGCTCCCTGTTTCCGTGACGAGGACGCCAGAGCCGACCGCTCCCCCGGAGAGTTTTATCAGCTTGACTTTGAAATGGCTTTCGCCGAGCAGGATGATGTTTTTGCCGTAGCAGAAGAAGTTCTTTATGAAACTTTTAAGAAATTCTCCAACAAAGAAGTATCTAAACCCCCGTTCAGACGCATTCCCTTTGCAGAAGCAATGCTCACCTACGGTACCGATAAACCTGACCTCAGAAATCCCCTTCTCATTAAGGACATCAGTCCGATGTTTGAAGAAACCGACTTTGCTCCATTCCGAAAGAAAACCGTTCGCTCCATTAATGTTCCGGGGGCGTCCGCACAATCAAAAAAATGGTTCAAAAATATGGAGGAATTTGCACTGTCTATCGGAATGAAAGGTCTGGGATATGTCAAAGTTCGTGATGATATGACATTTGATGGTCCGATCGACAAGTTCCTCAAAGAAGGCGACCGTGAAAAATTAATTGAAATCAACGCTTCAAAAGCCGGTGATGTCATTTACTTTATTGCTGACACTAAGGATATGGCTCCGAAACTGGCAGGACAAATTCGTACAGAGGTTGCCAGACGTCTTAACCTTATTGATGAGAGTCGTTTTGAACTTTGCTTTATTACCGATTTCCCGATGTATGAAATCGATGAGCAGACAGGAAAAGTTATCTTCACCCACAATCCTTTCTCAATGCCCCAAGGCGGTATGCAGGCACTTCTGGAAAAAGATCCTACAGAAGTACTTGCCTATCAGTATGACATTGTATGCGACGGTGTAGAGCTTTCCTCCGGTGCTGTCCGTAACCACGATCTTGATATTATGATCAAAGCGTTTGACATTGCCGGCTACAGTGAAGATGATCTGAAAAACAAATTCAAATCTCTTTACAATGCCTTCAAATATGGTGCTCCCCCTCATGCAGGTATGGCACCGGGTCTTGACAGAATGTTAATGCTGCTGGCCGGCGAAGAAAATATTCGTGAGGTCATTGCTTTCCCGATGAACAGCAATGCACAGGATTTGCTTCTCGGCTCACCCACGGAAGTAACCGAACAACAGCTGCGTGAAGTCCACATCAAGATCCGCTGATCAGAGAAGTGATTTGACTGCGGAGTCTCTCCTGCAGTCAAGTCACCCAAAATCTTTTGTTGTAATCGCTTTTTGCAGAGAGCAAAGCTTCCCTTCTGCCAACTCAACATATCAAAAATTCGGAAAGGAGAACGAATTTATGGTAAGCAAAGAAGAAATTATGAAAATTGCCATTCTCTCAAAACTGTTTGTCGCTGAGGACGAAATTGACGGACTTACGGCAGATATGGATAAAATTATTGCGTTTGCCGATACAATCAACAACGCTTCCGATGAAGGTACGGATTTTGACAACATCAACAACCTTTCCAACGTACTCCGTGAGGATGAAGTAGTACCCTCATATGACCGTGAAAAAATTCTGGCAAACGCAAAAGACAGTGATGATGGCTGTTTCCTTGTCAAGAATATTATGAAATGATATTCGGCATACAATAACTCGATTGAGGTGAAATAAATGAGTGAGAGTAAAATTGTAAAGCTCCACGGAATGCTCGCAAACAAAGAAATTTCCTGTACGGAGCTGACACAAACATATATTGACGCCATCCAAAAGGACAACGCAGCATTGAATGCCTATGTAACGGTTACTCCCGAAACAGCTCTTTCGGCTGCCAGAACAGTCGATGAAAAAATCGCTAAAGGGGAAACCATCGGTCTGCTGGAAGGTATTCCGATGACCCTCAAGGACAATATTTCTACAGATGGTATCAAAACAACCTGCTGCTCTAAAATACTGGAGGATTATGTCCCCATTTATGATGCAACCGTATGGAATATTCTCAAAAAACAAAATGCCGTTCTTCTCGGCAAAACGAATATGGACGAATTTGCAATGGGTTCCTCTTGCGAAACTTCCTGTTTCGGAGGAGCTAAAAATCCCCACAACACAGATCACGTAGCAGGCGGCAGTTCGGGCGGCGTTGCCTCAGCGGTCGGCGGCAATATTGCCGTTTACGGTCTTGGCTCGGACACCGGCGGTTCTATCCGTCAGCCTGCCAGCTTTTGCGGTATCGTTGGCTTGAAGCCCACCTATGGCGCAGTATCTCGTTATGGTCTGATCGCTTATGCCTCCAGCTTCGACCAGATAGGTCCTATTACCACAAGTGTAGAGGACGCTGCTGCTGTCTTTGATGCCGTTTCAGAATATGACGAAAAAGACTCTACCTCCCAGGGGCGCAAAGAAGCTCCTGTTACCGATACCCTCAAAAATGACATCAAGGGTATGAAGATCGGTATAGCTAAGGAATATCTGGACGGTGTGCGTGATGAAGTCAAAGAAGCTATTCAAAAAGCAACAGACATTTACCAATCACTGGGAGCAGAAATCGTTTACTTTGATCTGCCTGCATTAAAATATGCCCTGCCTGTTTACTATATTCTTGCTTGTGCAGAGGCATCCTCCAACCTCGGACGTTATGATGGTATCCGTTACGGCTATAAAGCCGACAACTACTTTGATGTTAACGATATGATCAAGAAAACCAGAAGCAACGGATTTGGTGATGAAGTCAAAAAAAGAATTCTTCTTGGTACATACGTACTCAGTTCCGGCTATTATGATGCTTACTACAAAAAAGCACAAAATCTCAGAGGTACGATCGTCAATGCTTTTAAAAATGCATTTACCGGCTGTGATGTTATTCTTGCGCCTACTGTTCCGATGACAGCTTTTGAAAATGGTCACGCCGTCAGCGATCCGATTGAAACTTATCTTACTGACATCTGTACAGTACCTGTCAATATTGCAGGGCTGCCCGGTGTGTCTGTACCGTGCGGCTTTGACAAAAAGGGACTGCCCATTGGTATGCAGTTGATCGGCAACACCTTTGGCGAAGCAAAAATCCTTAATGCGGCGTGGCAGTATGAAAATGCGGCAAATATGTTCAAAGCGGCTGATTTCGGCGTTAAACTGTAAATCAACGTGAGAGCAAGAAAGGAATGACACAGATATGAAATATGAGATGGTCGCAGGCTTTGAAACACACGTCGAGCTTGCTACAAATACAAAGATATTTTGCTCCTGCACCACACAGTTTGGCGGTGACCCGAATACCCATTGCTGTCCTGTTTGTATTGGACTGCCGGGCACACTTCCCAAGCTGAACAAAAAAGTGGTTGAATATGCCGTCAAAGCAGGTCTGGCAACCAACTGCGAAATTGCCGAAATTTCCAAGATGGACAGAAAAAACTACTGCTATCCCGACCTTCCCAAGGCATATCAGATCTCACAATTTGATATGCCGCTGTGCGAGCACGGCTATATTGAACTGTCCAACGGAAGAAAAATACGTCTTACCAGAATTCATATTGAAGAAGATGCCGGTAAACTGGTTCACAGCAGAGGCAATACTTTAGTTGACTATAACCGTGGCGGCGTCCCATTGATAGAGATCGTTTCCGAACCGGATATTCGTTCGATAGACGAAGCTCGTGAATATGTCGAAAAGCTCCAGTTGATAATGCGTTACATTGGCGTTTCAGACTGCAAAATGCAGGAAGGTTCTATGCGGTGTGATGTCAACATTTCTGTTCGCCCCGTTGGCAGCGAAACCCTCGGCACCCGAACCGAAATCAAAAATATGAACTCCATTAACTTCATTGCAAAAGCAATGGAATATGAATTTAACCGTCAGGTTGATTTGATTGAAAGCGGCGAAAAAGTGGTACAGGAAACTCTCCGCTATGACGATGTCACCAATACAACATCATCAATGCGTGGCAAAGAGGACGCAAATGACTACCGTTATTTTCGTGATCCTGATCTCGTCACCATCAATGTTCCCCGCAAAAAGGTGGAGGAAATCAAGGCAACACTGCCGGAACTCCCTTTTGCAAAACAAAAGAGATACATCGAAGAATTGGGACTGCCCGAAGCAGATGCACAGCTGCTTACCAAATACAAAAAAATCGCCGAATATTACGAAGAAGCCATCAAGGGCACCAAAAACCCAAAAACAGCCGCCAACTTCATTATTGGTCAGATATTCAGACACGTTGAAAATGAAGCTGAAAAAGAAGCTTTCAATATCAATGTATCCGCAGAAAGCTTGAACGAACTGATCAAGCTCATTGACAGCGGAAAAATTCGTATGAACCTCGCCAAGTCTACGCTTGACAAAATGCTCGAAACCGGCAAAAAACCCAGTGAACTGCTTTCTGACAGCGATATGGCAGGTCTGGATGAAAACACTTTCAATGAGCTTTGCCAACAGGCTGTAGAAAACAACCCCAACGCCGTCAGCGATTACAAAAACGGCAAAGAAAAAGCGATCAAGTCCTTAGTCGGCTATGTTATGAAAAACAGCCGCGGCAAAGCGGATGCTCTCGCAGCAGAAAATAAAATCAAAGAATTGATACAGTCACTTTGACCGCAAACAGCAAAAACGCACACGCAAACTATTGAAAAGATAGCTTGCGTGTGCGTTGCTATTTTTGATTATTTAATCATTTGACCATCTGAAGAGGGAGTAACAATATAGATATTCTCATAGTCCTTCTCCAGAACGTTAGAACAAACCTCCGCATCGTTTTCACTTTCAAAAATGCCGAACACTGCCGAACCGCTGCCTGTCATACAGGCACCCACTGCGTTATATCGCTTCATTATTTTTTTAATGGCAGCTACTTCATCCAGTGCTACGATTTCTTCAAATTTATTGTACAAACTCCGTCCGATAGCGACAAGGTTTCCGTTGCAGATACCGTCAACCATACCATCGGAATTTCGCACTTTTTCGTAGCCCACCGCATCCGATTTTTCATAAGCTTCACGGGTAGAAATCCGGATTTCAGGCTTCACGATAACAATGTAACACTCCGGCATATCAGGCAAGGGATTCAATATCGTTCCGATACCGCCCGCCGACATCGTTCCCCCATAGATACAGAAAGGCACGTCTGCTCCAATTTCCTCCGCTATTTCTGCCAGCTGGTGTTTACTCAAGTGAGTGTCAAAAAGCTCGTTCAGAGCCGTCAGCACGGCAGCCGCATCGGTGCTGCCGCCTGCCAGACCTGCCTGAGAAGGAATACGTTTTTTGATTTTAACGGAAATACCCGTTGGCGGCAGTTCGGTATACTGAAAAAATTCAACAACTGCTTTGTAGGTGGTGTTGGTTTCATCACAGGGAATTTCCATATCACTGCACCAGATTTTAATATCACTGCCGCTGTCATTGCTGACAGTAACGTCATCGTACAAGGTGACGGACTGCATCACAGTATTGATAATATGATAGCCGTCACTTCGTTTGCCTGTTATGTCAAGAAACAAATTCAGCTTTGCCGGTGCAAGAACCGTAAGTCGCATAATGGTACAACCTTTCGGGAGAATAACTCCTCTGTTATTTTTGTTCGTTTACAAAACGATCAATTCGTTCCAGTGCTTCCTTGATATGTTTAAGAGAATAGGAATAAGATACTCTGGCAAATCCCTCACCGCATTCACCGAATGCAGTACCGGGAACAATAGCAACGTGCTGTGCATATATCAGCTTCTCGCAAAATTCTTCCGATGACATTCCCGACACTTTAATACTCGGAAATACATAAAATGCCCCTTCCGGTTCAAAGCAGGTCAACCCCATCTTACAGAATGCATCTACGATCAGCCGTCTTCTTATATCATATTCACTTCTCATATGCTCTATGTCGGCGTCACCGTGTTTTAAAGCTTCGATAGCAGCATACTGAGCGGTAGTAGGAGCACTCATAATTGCATACTGATGAAGCTTGGTCATTTGTGTGATGATTTCTTCGGGACCGAGAGCATAGCCCAAACGCCATCCTGTCATAGCATAGGATTTGGAAAAACCGTTAACAACCACGGTTCTCTCCTTCATTCCCTTCACATCTGCAAAGGAAACGTGTCTTTCCTTGCCGTATGTCAGCTCACCGTAAATTTCATCAGAAAGCACCATCATATTGTGCTTTTCTACCACCTCGGCAATTTCTTCCAAATGTTTCCGACGCATAACCGCACCTGTGGGATTATTAGGAAACGGAAGAATCAACAGTTTTGTTTTGGGTGTAATATGCTGTTCCAATTCTTCGGCGGTCAGTCGAAATTCATTTTCAGCTTTGGTTTGTATGATGACAGGCTTGCCGTCTGCCATTACCGTCATTGGCTCGTAACAGACGAATGACGGCTGAGGGATAAGTACTTCATCTCCCTTTTGTATAAGTGCTCTGATACAAAGATCGATTGCCTCCGAACCACCGACAGTCACAACGATCTCGCTGTCAGGATTATATTCTACATTAAACCTTCTTGCATAATAATTAGAGATCTGGCTTCTCAGTTCTGAAAAGCCTCTGTTGGGAGAATACCACGTATGCCCCCGGCGGAGCGATTCGATACCCTCCTGCCGAACGTGCCACGGAGTGGTAAAATCAGGCTCGCCGATACTCAATGAAATAACGTGATCCATTTCATTGGCAATGTCAAAAAATTTTCGGATACCAGAAGGTTTGATTGCCTGCACTTTATCATTCAAAAATTGGGAATAATCCATCAAAAAATCATACTCCTTTGTTCTTCGTTGTCGTCCTCATCATAATAAACGACACCGCCTTCTTTATATTGGGTCAGAACAAAGTTGGTCGCCGTACCGATAACGGCATCGAGTGTGGAAAGTCTCTTTGATACAAACTCAGCAATTTCCTGTATGGTATCTCCCTTCACGGTAGCGATCAGGTCATAGCGTGAAGAAGCGGCAAGATAAACACTTTCCACATTATCGTAAGACATCACGACCTTAGCAATATCATCAAAACCTGTTTCAGGCTTTGGCGTCACTTTCAGTTCAATGATGGCGGTAACACCGGAATTTTCCACTTTATCCCAGTTGATAAGCGTTTTGGTACCCTTAATGATACCATCCTCTTTATATTGATTAATTCTATTGATCACTTCCTGTTCGGGTTCACCGAGCATAGCAGCGAGCTGTGCAGCTGTAAAATCCGAGTTACGGCTGATGATCTGCAAAAGTTTATCCATCGTTCATTCCCCTTTTCTTTCAAAATATGAATTAACTAATTATACAATACCCATTCACTCATTGTCAACATCAGATTTTATCTGTCACTTTCGTTTCTGTGCCGTTCATTCTCCGCCATTTGATTTTCCCAACAGATATTTTTTAAAAAAAGCCGAAAATCCGTCCTCCACAGCCAGCTTGTCCAGTTCATCCGAAGCGAGATCATAATAATACTTGCCTGTTCGAATGTCTATCGAAATAGAGTCCAGCGGAAATCCCTTTTCACGTCTGTTATGAGGTTGATCAACAATATAAAAGCCTGCACTTTGCATTGAGCGATCCATTGCGGAATAAATATGTTCGCTGTTCGTTACCAAACAGATAGCATTGCGATAATAAGCCGTCAGCCTGCCATACTTTTGGACAAGCGATGTATAATAAGCAATCATTTCGTCATCACTCAATGTTTTACCGTTAATTCTGCGAACGTGAGTTCCGGGCTGTAATTCTTCCGGCAGTTCGTCAATATACAGCCCCGAATCACACGAAAAAACAGGAATTCCAAAAGCTTGGTAATAGGTTTTTGCCTTTTTGCAGGCATTTTCAAGAGGATTTTTTCCATTTTCGTCCACCTCCGGTATATCGCAGTTCAAGTCGCTAAGCCCCATCAGTTCTATTCCCAACTCACTCAATCTGTTTTTCATAGCCCTCAACTTAGACGGATTACCTGTTCCGTAAAGCAGCCTTATCATTTTCCTATCTCCTTTCCCATCCATCAACAACAGCACAAAAAGACCGTCTTTAAGGGACGGTCTTGTTTTACATCAATATTCAATTCACTTGCTGACCCGTCAAAAGGCAATCAGTCGTTTTCAAAATACTTCAAAAGCTTTTTGAAGGACTCTTCTGCCATTTCATCAGTAGAGTTATAATACAAGATCAAGCTCATTTCATCGTCCTGCTCACGAAGATTTTCCGGAATTGTAAAATTAACGGAGGCAAGATACTCATCCCAATGCTCCAGCTTCCAAGTATCACGGTCAGAGTTACGATCTATCATTCTCTGATGACATACTTCCGGATCGGTAACGATCCATACAACGGAGAGTTTGGCATTCACTTCGGCCAGCTTTTCACGCAGATGCTTGATATACTCATTGTCACGAATTTCTCTGGTGAACGGTGCATTGACCATCACGAGATTTTCATATTTCAACGCCTCAAATGCCAAATCCAGAATAACATCATATTCATAATCACGGATTTCCTTTTCAAAAAAATCCGAGCTTCTGTTATAGGGCTGTCCTGCAACGGCAAAGATCTGCTTTGACAGGGGAATTAACGTATCCTTATCCAGATACACAATGTGCTTGATCTCCTTAGCCAGTTTTTTGGAAAGTCTGGTTTTTCCGCAGGCAGGCGGCGAGGTTACAAATATCAGTCTTTTTTCTTCCATCAATTAAAACTCCCTTTTCAGAATTTTCATTATATATCATCCGCATATCCACGGAGTAATTTTATGGAACGCAATGCCTTACCACAAGTAAAGCTTTTAACATTCAAGACTAATCATAACATATTTTATCAAAAAAATCCATATATTTTTGCAGAAAAATTAAACGAAAATATATTTTTATTACTCAACAACAAAACAAATGTTCATTTTTACATTTTTTTCAATATACAAATCAAAAATTTTGAAAATAATGCAAGTTGCCCCGACAAGGAATTCATCACAAAAACAAAAAAGGAAGTCCGCAGGGACTTCCTTCAACACCTTTTGGTTACGATCTGACAATGTTACGCCAATCAAGATCGCCACGTTCCAGACCGTGAATAAGCACCTCCCCGGTTGCAATATTCGTTGCCACGGGAATATTGTGCATATCGCAAAGTCGGAGCAAATTCATATCGTTCGGTTCGTGTGGCTTGGGATTAAGCGGATCACGAAGAAAAATCAGCATATCAATTTCATTGAATGCAATTCTTGCGGCGATCTGCTGGTCACCGCCCTGAGAACCGCCCAGAAACCGCTGAATTTCCAGACCGGTTGCCTCGGACACCATTTTGCCCGTTGTTCCTGTCGCACACAGCGAATGTCTGCTCAATATACCGCAATAAGCAATACAGAACTGCACCATAAGTTCTTTTTTCGCATCGTGTGCTATTAATGCTATATTCATTTTGGATGACCCCCTGTTATGTAATAATTTTATTCCAATAAAAGATGTACATTTTTACCATCCATACGAGCAGCAATTCTGTCAAATGCATATGCCGCCTTCATATTCCCTTCAATCGGCTTTCCCTTTTGCGACAGGGCCGAAGCAATATTATCCTCGGGTACGATGCCAAGCAATCGTGCTCCTGCTTCATCGATCACTGCATCAAGATCAGGAAAGGCATCCATCTTGCGGAACTTACGCTCATTAAACCGGTTGATGATCAAACGTATGTCTTTGATCTGGCAATGTCTCAGCTTTTGGCGAACCTTATCACATCCCCTAAGCGACAACGGCTCCGCATTAGCAACAAGAATAGCTCTTGACGCAGGTGCTGCGGCCGCCCGAAATCCGGCACCGATACCGGCGGGACTGTCTATCAGGATATGGTCATAATAGCGTACCAGCACTTTGGTCAGCTGACGCATAATAAACGGGCTGATTTCGTCACGCACATTCTGCGGTGCGGGCAATATGTAAAGCTCGGGGACGGTTTTGCAGGGATAGATCGCACTGGCGGGAGGACAGTTACCATTGATAATATCAGCAACATCAAAAACAAGCTCACCGCTTACTCCCAACATCAGATCAATACCTCTCATACCGGCATCACAATCTATCAACAGAACTCTGTTGCCTCTGCGTACCAGTGCAGCACCAAGTCCCGCCGTTATTGTAGATTTACCTGTTCCACCCTTTCCGGATGTAATAACCGTCACTTTACCCATTTTCAAATACCTCTTTTATAAACATATCACACAAAATCCATAAAGTCAAGGTCTAATTACATTTTTTTTCATACAAAATTGACAGAAGTAATTTTTTGTATAAAAACTAATCTTGACTTACACTTTTCTGATCTGCGTCCTCTTGAGAGGAACTGTCCTTATTCGCTGCCGACACACCCACGGTCCCATCCTTGTTTGTTTTAGGAATATCAGAAAGACCCTTTCCGTGAAAATAAGCATTCATTATTTTTTTAGCTACATTAATAGCAACGGAACTTTGGGCACCGTGCTCCACCATTACGCCAATAGCAATCTGAGGGTCATCGTAAGGAGCATAGCAGATAAAGTTGGCGTGGTCAGAGCCATTATTTTCGGCTGTACCCGTCTTACCTGCTATAGGAATATCAAAATCCTGCAATGCTTCATACGAGTTGGCTGCCATATTCATTGCCTTTTGTACTTCTTTGAGGTGGTCGATACTGACACCCATATTGTCTGCTTCCACAGGCTTGCTTTCATAGACGACATCATCGCCGGAATAGGTAGTTACCTTGTCAACAACGTGTGTTTTCAGCCGTGTACCGTTATTGGCGATAGTGGCGGCATAAGCAGCCAGCTGCAGCGGCGTAAACTGATTGTCGGACTGACCGATTGCCGCAGGAGCCGACAAAATATCGTACCATTCCGAACCCATTAATTTGCTGTATTCGGGACCTGCCAGCGTACCGGAGCTTTCATTGATCTCCACACCTGTTTTGACCCCCAGTCCACAGCGTTTAGCATATCTGTCGATATTGTCAATTCCCAATAAACGGCCTGTTTCAGCAAAATAGATATTACAGGATTTTTCGATGGCGGTATACATATCAATATCATTGTGATAGCTCATACACCACAGCTTCAGACCACCTTTGGTATATATGCCTCTGCAGTTGATATGCGTATCGGGTTCTATCACGCCTTCTTCAAGAGCTGCCGAAGCCACCATCGGTTTATAAGTGGAGCCGGGAGCCAATGCACCGTTAAACGCTCTGTCAAACAACGGCAGTTTTTCATCAGAAGCAAGCTTAGTATAATCATCATAATACTTGGATAAATCATAGCTGGGATAGCTGGCGGCACAAAGTACTGAAAAATCCTTTACATTCAATACCACCACCGCTGCACCGATACAATCACCGCCCTTTTTGGGGTCGTGCATTAACTTGGAATAATCATTTGCTTCCTTAACTGCTTCCTGCAAAGCCTTCTGCGCCACCTTTTGATAACGGGCATCGATTGTCAGCCAGACAGAATTGCCGGGACTTGCCGCCTTCGTATCAATCACACTGACCGTACCGTCAGCACTGACGTCATAAGTAAGGCTGCCGGGTTCCCCTCTCAAATATTTTTCAAAAGCACTTTCCACCCCGTTTTTACCCAGTCTGTCGGTGTATCCGTATCCCTTATTTTTCAGTTCGTTATATTCTTCTTCTGAGATCAGTCCGGTCACACCCACAATATGGGGAGCAACCGTACCGTTAGTATACGTTCTGACAGCTGTAGATTGTGTCGAAACTCCCTTTATGTCCTGCATATTTTCTTCAATAACTGCCATTGTCTGTTCGCTGACACCCTCGGCGAAAATGTAGGGCTGAGAATAACTGAACCAATTTTGTTCCATATTGTACCGTACACTGACAACATTTCGCTGACGATCTTTGTCAAGCTGCTGACAATCATACTTTTCTGCCAGCTTGACCATACATTCTTCGGCGGTAGAATACGGATTCATATTGAGATTATCTTTACTTTTCAGATCATCAATTTTGTCCTGTTTTTTGGTATCAAAAGTATATCCGCCGTTTTTATCAACAGTAATCGGCAGTTCATCGATCCATTTTTCACGGCATTGTTCCATAATATCGAGCAATCTGATGATCGCATCATTCAATTCATCCTCTTTGATATACAGTTGATTAAACACGACCCTATAACCCGTTACGTTCACAGCAAGATCCACACCGTTGACATCATATATTTCTCCTCTGAGTGCATCGGTGGTGACCGTATAAGACGTGGAGGTCATTGCAATATCATCATAATAATCCGATTGTATCACCTGCCATTTCACCAAGCGTGACACCAATAATGCCGAGGCAATCAGCATAACGGTTAAAACAAAGGCATATCTTCCTTTCAGGGATTTTGGTTTCATAGAGCGGCTCCTTTACAATGCTGTTATTTTGCTGAAAGTCTGAATGAAATAAATTTATTCAGCCCATAGAACAAGGGGGTAACTGCAATGGTATAAATCATTCTTGAAATATAATGTCTTGCAAAAAAGCCCCACGTATCATCATATTCCATTAACACATAATAAAAGATAAACTGCAAAAAAATGATACTCGGTATGGCAATCAAAGCCGCCAGCATCACGGTCAAAAGATTGGTGCGGATATAATTCTCCATCAAAAAACTGATCATACAGCAAGCCGCTGCAAGAGTTATCGCATAAAACCCGATAGGTCCGCTGTAACAGCTGTCAATCAGCAAACCACACACCGCCCCAAATATCACAGCAGGAATCTGTTTTTCCCATACAGCGATACTGACAGCAAGCGGTATCAGCAAAATTGCTTTTCCTCCGAATATTTCGGGAAGAAGATGCGGTGTTCCCTGTATCACCAATGCCAGCAGTATCTCTATGGAATATGTCACATATTTTACAATCCCGATATTGTTCATCCGATCACTCCTTGTATCAAGTCAACGGCAGTAACTCCCCTGCGATACTCCTCCCACTTTGATATGGACAGCGGTCCGGCAGGACTTTATAGGATACGTCAGTTGTTTTTTGTTGTCTGTGAATTTTCAGTATCATCATTGCTGTCAAAATCTATGATCACCACCACGGACGAAACATTGCGGACATCTTCAAACGGTTCAATCAATGCCGTAGGCATCCCTGTATAATCATCTAATGTGAGCTGCCTGATCTTCCCTATTCTCAGATTTTTAGGATACACTCCTCCATAGCCGGAAGTAACAACGATGTCGCCCTTTTCAGCGGTATTTTGTTCGGTAATATTGATCATTGCCGTAATACCGTCATCGGCATTAGCCGCTTTGCCGCAGACAATGCCGCTGTCATCGGTTCGTTTATCCAAAGCACCCACTTTAATATCAGGAGAAAGAATGGTGGTCACTTTACAGGATTTAGGAGAAACTTCGGTCACACTGCCAACCAGTCCGTTTTCCGTCATCACAGGATCATACATTTCCACACCGTCTAAGGTACCCTTATCTATGGTAAACCCATAAAAATTCTCGTTGGGATCACGGCTTATGACAATCGCAGGAAGCAGAGAAAAGTCCTTGTTATCCTTTTTAATATTATAAAACCGCTGCAATTCTTCATTTTGCTTTTTGACATCATAATAGTCCACCAGTTTAGCGGTAAGATCTCGATTTTCCTTTTCCAGGCGGTTAATTTCCTGCTGAAGTTCTTCATTGCTTTTGGCAGGTGCAAGGGCACTATCAGCAGCGTTCACTCCTTCAGAGGTAACCCGCTGAAGAGGAGTAAGCAAAAAGCTTGTCAAAAAATTGTTAACAGAACTGTTGCCTGCTGAAACCAAAGCAACAACCAAAAATACACAAGTGATGGTGACAAGTACCTTAAATCCTTTTCCGGAAAAAAATCTCTTCAATTCAACGCCTCCTCTTCAAATTTCCGTATCTGTTGCCGTCAATATTTTACCCGAATACAATATTAATCTTTCCATTACCATAGCCTGTTCCAGTGAAAAATCTGAACATTTCCGATTGGCAGTACAAAAACAAACCCACTTTAACGCACTTTGAAAAATGAGCGGCGGTTGCAGAAAAGCACGGACCGCCGCTCAAAGTAATTGTTGGAAGGAAAACCGCATTATTTTCCAAGTAATTTAATATTTTTGTTTCCGATGAGAGGGTGCACCAAGCTGTTCCAGTTTGATACCTGTACCATCTGCCACACAGTCAAGCGGCCGTTCTGCCACGTGAACAGGCATACCCGTTTCTTGTGCTACCAACAGCTCTAACCCTCGGAGCAACGCTCCGCCTCCCGTCAGCATAATGCCGTTATCAATAATATCTGCCGAAAGTTCAGGCGGTGTTTGCTCTAATGTGGTCTTGATCGCCTCGATGATCACCGAAAGCGGATCCGCCAATGCATCTCTTACTTCCGCAGCAGAAATAACAACATCTTTGGGCAAACCATCTGCCAGATTACGACCTTTCACCTGCATACCGCCCTCATTTTCATAAGGATATGCCGAGCCGATACCGATTTTGATTTCCTCAGCGGTTCTCTCACCGATCAGCAGATTGTACTTTTTCTTAACAAACTGAATAATAGATTCATCAAACTTATCGCCTGCCACTCTTACAGAACAAGCTGTCACAATATCATCCAGTGAAATAATTGCCACCTCTGATGTGCCGCCGCCTATATCCACGACCATACTGCCCACCGGTTCCGATACGGGAAGCCCCGAACCGATCGCCGCTGCCATCGGTTCTTGTATCAATTCCACCTGCTTTGCACCCGCCTGACGCACAGCGTCCTCCACTGCTCTGCGTTCCACCTCAGTACAGCCTGAAGGGATGCAGACAATAATCCTGGGTCGGCTGAACAGAGAACTTTTGACCACTTTTTTGATAAAACGGTTAAGCATCGTAGCCGTAATGTCAAAATCAGCGATCACACCGTCTTTCAGCGGTCGTACCGCCACGATAGAGCCGGGGGTCCTGCCTATCATTTCCTTTGCTTCGGTTCCAACGGCAAGAACAGTATCGGTTCTGACATCTACGGCAACCACAGACGGCTCACGCATTACAATGCCCTTGTTGCGTATGTACACAAGGGTATTGGCAGTACCAAGATCTATTCCTATATCCTTTGAGAACATTCTTTTTACCCCTTTCTTCATCGAAAGTACCTGTCGTGAACTGCCCATTGTTGAAAGTCAATGGGCTTCCTGCTTTATCGTCCTCGCAACCTACTAACTCCACAGGCGTCAATTCGGGCTGAACCGTCCCTACTGTTGATTTCAAAATCTTCTTCGCCTTTTCCTTATTTTAGTCGTCAAATTCTCAATCTATATTATAGCGTTAAAAGCTGTTAATCTCAACTACAATTTTGTTATATTTTCCACTTCTACTTTACCAGTAAAAAACAGGGGAACGGGGGCATTTTTTTTGTTGAAATATTATGAATTGTTTTCAAGATAATACGATATAATTGATATTTTTATCACGAAAAGCACCATATTTCAAAATACAATATGCGTTACTTCCAAGATTCTTTGCAGGCAGCTTCCGATTGCAGAGTCAATTCTTCCTCTCTTTTGATATCGTCCCCCGAAAGCACAATGTTCATTCCTTATCCTATTGTTGAGTCGGTTTTCTCTGTTACTTTTTTCCTGTTGAACCAAATCCACCCTCTCCACGATCGGTATTGCTCAGTTCCTGCACCTCTGCCAAATCAACACACACTACAGGCATTACCACCATTTGTGCTATTCTCTCGTTAGGCTGTATCGTATAGGTTTCCTTCGATACATTACAAAGTCCTACGCAGATTTCGCCCCTGTAGTCGCTGTCTACCACCCCTACACCGTTAGAAAGGGTGATGCCGTGCTTTACTCCCAGCCCACTGCGTGCAAAAAGAAAAATAGCTGTATTTTTATCCTCTGTTTCTGCGGCAATTCCTGTAGGAATTTTAACAAGCTCACCGGGAGCAACCGTAATCGGTTCATTAATGCAGGCATAAAGGTCTGCCCCTGCCGAACCTTCCGTTGCCTTCTGCGGAATAATGGCATTTTCGTTTAATTTTTTAATTTTGATCATACTCATTTCCATTTTACCTCTTTCATCATTTTCAACAATTTCAACATTTAACACTGAGTTTTCAACTATTCAACACCACGGTAGTACAAACCCCGTGTAAATCCGTCTTTTCGACACTTTTTTTGGTTGAAAAGCTGTAGATTTTCCCCACTTTCAACCGAGTTTTCAACACTGAAACGCAAAACCTGAAAATCAATTCCCTTGATTTCGTTCTGCCTGTCGAACAAAATAACTGGAACAGAATTAAGAATTTCTGTACAACCTCCATAACACTGTATCGGAAACTGTATCTTTTTTCTGTCGGTCAACACAGGAGCCGTTTTGCAGGAATGACAGCCATTTCCGTCATTTTGGGCAGGGCAGTTCCGTGTCAGCATTAACGGCAGTCTGCCATAGCTGATCATTCCCAGCGGCAGTCTGCCGCCCAACTGTGCGATTTGTTCCAGCGTCAGCTCAAACGATACTTCCGCATCCAGCAAGCCCATTTTCTCTGCCCATTCAACCGACGCCGTATTGGCAATATTCAGCCCAAAACCGCCGTGAATGTCCATATCCAGTGATTTGGCTATTTCCACTGCTCCCACATTCGAGGCAAGTACCTCATAGATCCCCCATTCACGTATTTTTTTCAGACGTTCATATATATGCTTTTCAGCCCCGAACATTCCCCGAGGTATTTCCACGGCTACCGCAAAACCTCTGTCCATTAAAGAATGATATTCCTCTTCTTTCAGATCGAGCGGAACATAAATCAATTCACAATCCAGAAAATCATCGCTCAGACTGTCAATATTTTTTGCTGTAAACCTTGCTCTGATATTCTTTGGCGGTGCCTGTTGGCGTGTATGCCCCGTTGGCAGAGTTATTTCAGAAAAATGTACAGGCACACGCACTGCACGCTTTTGCAGAAGCTGTTCCAATGCATCACGCCGAAGGGAGTTAAGCGACGGGGCTGACAAAAACAGCCCATCATCTACCTTGACGGAAAAGTCATTGATATAAAACGGTGTACCTCCTGTTTTGCGGAGATAGGAAACACATTTTTCTTCATCAAGAGCCGCCTTGACTGCTCGTTCGGGCACTGCTCCAAAAAGCTGTACCCGATTGCCGTCATTATCTGATACGGTCAGCTCAGAAGGTTGTTGCCGAGCAATTTTCAATTCAGCTTTGAGCGGTATCCGCTGATTTTCGTTTTTGTACATCTCGTGAATAGAATGAAACACCTTGTTTGTGGCGCTGACGACATTTTCCTTGGAGCGTATGCCAAACATTGTCTTGCCGAGCTGCCCTGTATAGTAGCCATCCGTAAATCCCGAACGAGAAAACACAGCGGAAAGCTTTTCTTCCAACTGTGGCTCAATGCTGCCGCTGTCCAGACTTTGGCGGCAGGCAGCCACCGCCGCCGCCACATATTCGGGACGTTTCATTCTGCCCTCGATTTTAGCAGAAGCAATCCCCATTTCTTGCAACTCACGCAAATAGCCTACCAATGAAACATCTTTCAAACTCAGATCGTATCCCGTACCGCCTTTGATCCCAAACGGAAGCCGACACGGCTGAGCACAGGCTCCTCTATTGCCGCTTCGGGAACCAAGCATCGCACTGAAATAGCACTGTCCCGACACACTCATACATAATGCGCCGTGAACAAACACCTCCAGTTCAATGGAACTGTTTTTGACAATTTCTTCCAATTCCTTTCGGTTCAGCTCCCTTGCCAAGACCACTCTCTTGAAACCCATTTTTGCTAAAAGTTCTACTCCCTTGGGCGTATGCACGGACATCTGGGTAGAGGCGTGGATCCGCATAGCAGGAGCAGCCTGACGCACCAAAGAAACCAGTCCCAAATCCTGCATAATCAATGCGTCAACGGGAATGCTGCAAGCATATTCAATGATCTGTAATGCCTCTTTCAATTCATTATCATGCATCAGAGTGTTGCAGGCAAGGTACACTTTTACTCCTCTTGCGTGGCAATATTCCACTGCGGTCCGCAGCTGTTCTCTATCAAAATTTTGTGCAGAGCTTCTGGCACTGAGTTTCCACGCTCCGAGATAAATCGCATCTGCACCTGTACGCACAGCAGGAGAAATCGACTCTATTCCTCCTGCCGGTGCCAATATTTCCATTTTATTCATTATTTCACCCTATCATTATCATTGACAGTGATCAGACTTTTCTTTGACCATTATCTTCCCTTTTGAGGATGACTAAAAAAGTTGGTGTCATCTTCAGCAGCTTCTTCCGACTCTGATACAGAAACACTCTTACGTGCCTTGCGAACCGCCGACGAAACCGGAGAACCGTTGTGTACGCTGTCACCAAGACGCTTGCGATAAGTTTCAAGGTCTTTTCTGAGCTTTTCGTTTTCCTTTTTCAATTCAGCGATCGTTTCTTTATTTTTAACGGCTTCGTCAAGGCACAGCGAGAGCTGATGTTTCAGTCCCTCAGTGTCTTTTTCGCTTTTTTGGATCTGTTCACGATAGTTTAACGCCGTGAGTATCACTGCTGCCGTTACCGAAATATTCTTTCCTCTGCTCTTGATCTCATTGATACTGTTATTGACATCATCGGCAATGGAACGTGTATATTCCTCGCTTTCTTCGCTGATAAGCGTAAATACATTGTCTGCTATGGTTACCTTCACTTTATTTTTGACAGAATTTTCACTGTTCATATAGACTCACATCCAATCTGTAAAAATAGTCCATTCTACTTTATATTATTATAATACATTTCCGTTGATTATAAAAGATTTCATTTGTAAATTCAGGGATTTTTTCTTTGTTTTTCCCGATCTATCAAAACAAACGCTGATTTATGAACAAATTTTTTTCATTTTTAGTTGAAAATTCATAAATAATATTGTATAATGTTTGAGTATTGTTTTCTTGATTGGGACAATGCTAACACTGAACTCTCATTTTGCTTATATATCATTTTGATTGCCGTGAAATGAAAGAGCGGTAAAATCGGAGGGATTTTTAATGTCAAAATCAAAACTGACACCAAGCGAAGCTCGTGAACTGATTATCGCAAAGCTTTCGCACAATTTCGGTGTAACACCTATTGATGCAACCGATGAACACTATTATAAAGCTGTTGCACTTGTTCTCAGAGATATTATGCGTGAACAACACAAAAACTTTACCGCTGCTGCCAACAAACAGCAGGCCAAAACTGTTTACTATCTCTGTATGGAATTTCTGATGGGTCGTTCTCTTAAGAACAATATTTATAACCTCGGGCTGGAAGAAACAATGACACAAGCTCTGCAAAGCCTTGACATAAAAATTGAAAACATCTATGAACAGGAACCCGACGCAGGTCTGGGCAACGGTGGTCTGGGACGTCTGGCTGCCTGTTTCCTCGATGGTCTTGCCACACAGGACTATTCCGCTATGGGCTACTCACTTCGCTATGAGTACGGCATCTTCCGTCAGAAGCTCGTTGACGGATGGCAGACAGAACTGCCGGATTTCTGGCTTCCGGGCGGTTCCGTATGGCTGCAGCCCCATCCTGAAAAGTCCATTCCTGTTTATTTTGACGGAAAAATCAAAGAAACCTGGACAGACGGTCACCACGATATTGAAATCGAAAACCCCACAAAGGTAATTGCTACACCGTTTGATATGCTCGTACCGGGCAACGGCGGCAAAGGCATCAGCCGACTCCGTTTGTGGGCAGCTACCTCTGACAATTTCGATATGAAACTGTTTAACTCGGGTGACTATATCCGTGCTATGGAACAAAAAGCATTGGCAGAAAGTATTACAAGAGTTCTTTATCCTGAAGATAATCATTCCGAAGGCAAGAGTCTGCGTCTGAGCCAGCAGTACTTCCTTGTATCCGCCACCATTCAGGATATTATCCAGCGTCACCTCAAAAACCATAATTCACTCGACAACTTCCCCGAAGTTGTCGCTATCCACCTCAATGACACGCATCCCGTTTTAGCTGTTCCCGAGCTGATGAGAATACTTCTTGATGAATGTGGATATGATTGGGATAAATCGTGGGATATTGTAACAAGAACCATCGCCTACACCAACCATACCGTAATGAGTGAAGCACTGGAGTGCTGGCAGGTCGATCTGTTTGCAAGAAGACTTCCCCGTATTTATCAGATCGTTGAAGAAATTAACCGACGTTTCTGTCAGCAGATGCACGAATTAGGCGTGGATGGCTGGAAAATCGGCAGAATGGCTATTATCAATGACGGTATTGTTAAAATGGCCAACCTCGCCGTGATTGCGAGCCACTCCGTCAACGGCGTCTCTAAGCTCCACAGCGAGATCCTCAAGGATTCCGTATTCAATGATTTCTATACTGTCACCCCTGAAAAATTCAAGAATGTCACCAATGGTATTGCCCACAGACGTTGGCTCAATCAGTCCAATCCCGGACTGGCCACTCTTATTACAGAACTGATCGGTGATGAATTTATTACCGACGCCAACGCACTGGAAGGCTTGATGGCATATAAAAACGATGCCGCTGTTCTTGAAAAGCTGGCAAAAATCAAAAAAGCTAACAAAGAGCGTATGGCAAAATATATCAAGGAAAACAACGGTATTGTTGTGGATACGGATTCCATTTTTGATGTACAGGTAAAACGTTTGCACGAATACAAGCGTCAGCTGATGAACGCTCTGCATATCTACAGCACCTACATCTGGCTGCGTGACAATCCTAATGCAGAGTTTAAACCTAAAACCTACATTTTCGGTGCAAAAGCAGCTCCGGGCTATTACTTTGCAAAGCAGATCATCCAGTTTATCGTTGAACTCAGCCATAAGATCAATAACGATCCCAGAGTTAATCAAAAGCTGAAAGTCGTCTATCTTGAAGATTACCGTGTATCGGTAGCCGAAAAACTCATTCCTGCGGCAGAAATCAGCGAACAGATCTCTCTTGCCGGTACAGAAGCATCCGGTACCAGCAATATGAAATTTATGATCAACGGTGCTGTCACTTTGGGTACACTTGACGGTGCTAACGTAGAAATCCACGAGCTTGTCGGTGATGACAACGCCTTCATCTTTGGTATGACTACACCTGAAGTAAATCAGCTGAAGCGTCAGGGCTACAATCCTGTTGTACAGTACAACAACAATCAAGACATCAGAAGATCGGTTGACGGCATCCGTACCGAGTTCGGTTTTGAAGATATTTACCGTTCCCTTTCCACACAAGATCCGTATATGGTTCTTGCCGATTTCGCTGATTATGCTTCTACCCAGCAAAAAGCCTCCAGAATATATCTCGATACGGCAACATGGAACAAGATGTCTCTTGTCAATATTGCAAAAGCAGGCCGCTTTGCCTCTGACAGATCCATCCGTGACTATGCCGAAACCATCTGGGGCAGCAAACCGGTTGAAATATAAACCGGCAGCGATAGTAATATCATACATCCAACGATCCATAAAATTGACGGCGGATACATTTTCACTCATCGAAAATGTATCCGCCGTTTTATTGGAATACAGTTTATTCTTCTGTTTTAGCTATCTCAATACCAAGGTCAGCTAACTGCTGGGGATCTACATCTGACGGTGCATTGGTCATCAATTCACTGGCATTCTGAACCTTCGGGAACAGTACCACATCACGCAGCGTTTGTGCTTTCAGCATCTGCATCACCAGTCTGTCCAGCCCGATACCCATACCGCCGTGCGGAGGAGCACCGTATTGGAACGCATCCATCAAGAAACCAAATTTGGCATACGCTTCTTCGTCACTCAGACCGAGCATTTCAAACATCTTTTTTTGCAGATCAGGATTGGTAATTCTGATAGAACCGGATGAAAGTTCGATCCCGTTGAGCACCATATCGTATGCTTTGGCATACACTTCTCCCTTATTGCCGTCAAGTTGATCAAGACAGTCATCGGTGGGAGATGTGAACGGATGATGCATTGCTACCCATTCTCCGCTTTCTTTGTCGTATTCAAAGAACGGGAATTTGACTACCCAAAGGAAGTTGAACCCGTCGCCAATGATGTCCAGACGCTTGGCACATTCGCCACGCACGGCACCCAGCGTTGACAACACTGTATTGTTATCGCTGTCAGCAACGATCAATACAACGTCACCTTTTTCAGCACCTGCCTTCGCAAGAATAGCCTGCATTTCGTCCGGTGTCATAAATTTGGCGAAACTTGACGCAATATTATCCTCTGTCCAGCGTATCCATGCAAGACCTTTTGCCCCAATGCCACGGACATATTCCGTCAGTTTGTCAATTTCTTTTCTGGTATATGTCTTGACTGCACCCTTGGCAGTGATCCCTCTGACAGAACCGCCGTCAGCAAGAGCGTTCTTAAAGACACCAAACTCACTGTTTTTGACAGTATCAGTCAGATCAAATATTTCCATACCATAGCGTGTATCAGGTTTATCTGAACCGAAACGCTCCATCACTTCATTATAAGTATAGCGTGGAAACGGAGTCGGAATATCAATGTTCAGTGTTTCCTGAAAAACTCTTTTGATATAGCCTTCACCGATCTCCAGAACATCTTCCATATCCACAAAGGACATTTCAAGGTCAATCTGAGTAAACTCAGGCTGACGGTCGGCACGAAGATCCTCGTCACGGAAGCAGCGTGCGATCTGCATATAGCGATCAAACCCCGCTACCATACATAACTGCTTGTACATCTGAGGTGACTGCGGAAGAGCATAGAACGAACCTTTATGTATTCTGGACGGTACCAGAAAATCACGTGCTCCCTCAGGGGTTGATTTGATGAGCATAGGAGTTTCCAGTTCAATAAAACCATTTTCGTCAAAATAATCACGAGTCACCTTGGCAACCTTGTGTCGGAACATCATATTGTTTTGCAGTTCGGGACGCCGCAGGTCAAGGTAACGATATTTGAGTCTGGTTGCTTCTGCGGTGGGACAGTTGTCGATAATTTCAAAGGGGGGCGTTTCCGATTCCGAAAGAATACGCAGCTCCTTGACTTCAATCTCTATATCACCTGTAGGAATTTTATTTGTCTTGGCACTTCTTTCTCTTACCACACCTACAGCAGCAAGAACATATTCCGAGCGAACCAACGCTGCTTTTTCAAGCACAGCAGGGTCTGTTTTGTCATCCAATGCCAACTGAACAATTCCTGTTCTGTCACGCAGATCAATAAATATCAACTGCTGGCTGAGGTCACGCTTACGCTGTGTCCAGCCGCAAAGCACTACTTCTCTGCCGATGTCGGACGAACGCAGTTCTCCGCAATAATCTGTTCGTTTCAATCCTGTTAAAAATTCTGCCATAACCTTATCCACTACTTTCCTATATTATTCATTACCAAAATCACCAAATTGTTCTATCAGCTGCGCACTGGTGCTGTCCACATAAATACTGAAGAAGCTGTCAAAGAAATTTTCGTCCAGCGGCACTTCTGTTTCCTTACCGCTGACCATATTTCTGATTTTTGCCTTGTTTTCGGCAAGCTCATTATCACCGATCACCATACTGAATTTTGCTTTAATTTTGTCGGCATACTTCATCTGAGCCTTCAAACCTCTGCCGACAATATCTCCCTGTGCGATCAGAGAAGAATTACGAACGCCTTCTACCAACTGAAACGCCTTCATTTTAGCGGCATCGCCCATACCTGCAATATAAAGATCACAGACCGGCGGTGCAGGTATTTCGATTTTCTGGCTTTCCAGCAACAGCAGCAGTCTTTCAATACCCATACCGAACCCGAGAGAAGGAGTCGGCTGACCACCCAATTCTTCAATCAGTCCGTCATAACGGCCACCACCGCATACGGTTCCCTGAGCACCAATGTCACCGGATACAAACTCGAATACAGTTCTTGTATAATAATCCAATCCTCTTACAATGTGAGGATTGACTGTGTATGATATATCAGCAGCTTCCAAGCAATTTTTAACACCGTCAAAGTGTTCACGGCAATCATCACAGATATAGTCAAGTACAGTAGGAGCTTTGGCTGCCACTTCTGCACATTCGGGATTTTTGCAGTCGAGTATTCTCATCGGATTTCTGTCCAGTCGGGACAAACAGGTGTCACAGAGCTGATCTTTGCTGCCCTCAAAATATTCTTTCAATGCATTATGATATTTCGGGCGGCAGTTCTTACAGCCAATAGAATTCAACTCCAGACTGAGATTTTGTACACCCAATCGGTCAAAAATGGATTTAGCTGCACAAATCACCTCAGCGTCTGCAAAATAGGAGGCTGCGCCGTACACTTCCATACCAAACTGATGAAATTCACGCTGTCTGCCTTTTTGAGGTTTTTCATAGCGATAGCACGAGGTCAGATAATATACCTTGATTGGATAGCCGTCATTATAGACGCCGTGTTCCAGCATAGCTCTGGCAGCACCTGCCGTGCCTTCGGGACGTAAAGTAACGCTTTCTCCACCCTTTGTCGTAAAAGTATACATTTCTTTTTGTACCACATCGGTAGTATCACCTACCGATCGGTTAAACAGCTCCGTATGTTCAAATACAGGAGTACGGATCTCCTTAAAACCGTAAGAGGCTGCCTGACCTGTCATAATATCTTCGACAAACTGCCATTGATAGCTTTCTGACGGGAGTACATCAGCCGTTCCTTTCATTCCGTTTGCAATCAACTTCATACTCAATACTTCCTTTCGCATTATAAACCATCCTCCTTATTATACAATGTTGTTCTCAATTAGGCAAGACATTTATTCTTATATCAAATGAGCCGCTGGTTGGTTTGTCGATGATTTCACGTTGTTTTGCGTCCGGTATTTTTAATGTGAAATTTATTTTTTGGGTTGAAATGTTCCAATAATTGCTCTATAATATACTTGTAGTAATATTAGCTAAAAGTTTTTCAAAATGAGGAAAAATAATAACAGAGGAGAAAAATAATGAAAAGAAAAAACCGTGCAAAAGTCATTTTTGCCGCAACCATCTCTGCTGCAATGGTTCTCAGCACATTTGCGATACCTGTATCCGCTCTGTCTGAAACAGGGCAGGAAATAGCTGTTTCTGCCGAATGGGATGACGCAGCAGAAATGTCCCCGATCGGAGATGCCGCCGAAGAAGCTCCGGATGCCGCAGCCGAATTGGAAGAATTACCGGACATTGCCATTGCTCCCGACCATTACATTCACCTTGATGAAACCAACGATGAACCTGCTCAGGATGCCGATAACGACAGTACTGTCAGCTGGACGCTTGACGGAGATACTCTCAAAATCACCGGCAGCGGCACAATGGACAGTTATAGCTATCGTTCCAATGCACCGTGGTATGATAAGCGTTCCTCCATCAAACATATCGTAATTGCCGAAGGAATTACTTCCATCGGAGACTATGCATTCTATAATCTCAACTATGTTGAAAGCATTTCTGTTCCGTCCTCTTTGACTTCTGTAGGAACCTGTGCCTTTGCAGAGTGTTATGCCCTCAAAAGTGTTGCCTTACCTTCTGCCGTTACTGCATTGACCTATGGTGTATTTGCCGAATGCCACCATTTGAACTCCCTGACAGCCAACGGTATCACCTCTGTCGGCGGCTATGCTCTGAGCAGAACAAAGCTGACCACCTTCCACGTGAATGCCAAAGTAACGTCCATCTCCAATACCGCCTTTCTGGATACTCCTATCGAAAATTTTACCGTTGACAATACCAACCCGACCTACAGTCAAAAGGACGGTGTCCTCTATATTGACAATGGCAAAACGCTCTTTATGTTCCCCGGCGGAAGAACTGATGACAGCTATACCATTCCTTTCGGTGTCACAAAATTAGCAGAATCATCCTTTACACACTGCAATTTAAAAAGTGTCACCATTTCCGACAATGTTACCGAAACAGAAAATTATATTTTTTCCTACTCCAAAAATCTTACGGATGTTCATTTCGGCAATGGTTTGAAAGAAATTACTAATCAGAGTTTCCGCAGCTGCACCTCTCTCAAAAATATCACTTTCGGCAAAAGTATCCGTAAAATCGGCAATCTGGCATTTTCCTACTGCAGCGGTTTGGAAAAGGTAGAATTTCCCTCTAACATCACGGAAATCGGCAACGGTACCTTCGGCGAATGCAGTTCCCTCCGATCATTTAAGTCAACCGGTGTGAAGGCAATCCCATTCCAAGCCTTTATGAATTGCTATGCTCTCACTGATGTCAGCCTGACGAACCTTACCACGGTCAATCGTGCCGCATTTGCTTTCTGCCGCAGCCTTAACAGCATCACTTTGCCTGCTTCCGTCAATTATGTCCATCCTTACGGTTTTTACAGAAACGGAGAAAAAACCAGAATTTATTGTCTGAACAGTAAACTCCGGTCTTTCGGTTACAATGGATACCGTGAACTCCAAAGCGTGTCCGTTAAGGTCGAAAAGAACTACGATTACGCTAAAGAAATTTTAAGGCTGGTGAATGAAGAACGCTCCAACAATGGACTGGAACCTCTTGTGCTCAACTCCCAACTAATGAAGGATGCTATGCTTCGTGCCGGCGAATGTGCCCTCTGTTTCTCTCATACACGGCCTGACAGCTCCTCTGTATTTGAATTGGACAGTATGATTAATGCTGAAAATATTGCCTGCGGTCAGACATCCCCGTCTGCTGCAATGACCTCGTGGATGAACTCGGATGGTCATAAGAAAAATATTCTCGGTACTTCCTATCATTCTATTGGTATCGGATGTATCCGACACAACGGAACTTATTACTGGGTACAGTGTTTCGGCACCGCAAGCGATACCGTTGATTGCAGCGTGCCTGCCAACAAAACGATCACACAGCAGGTTTCTTTTGCCGTTGATAAGTTTTCCGATGCACTGACAGGCACAAGCACTTCCTTCTCTTTCGGCGGCAGCAATACTTACCAATTTGATACGTTTACATTCGACATTGCTTCCCCCGTTCGTGCCGGCGAAAAAGTGCAGGCAACTGCTTACATCAATAATGCAGGCGGTACAGGCAGAGCTAAACTGGAAAATGACGGCAACATCAAATGGAAATCTTCCAATGAAAAAATGGCAGAGGTTTCTGCTAAAGGTATAGTAACCGGCAGAGTGAACGGAACCATTGACATCACCGCAAGTACTCTTTATTACAGCAGCACTAAAACGATCACCGTGCAAAACGGCAAAACAGTTGCTCCTACCGGCATTCAACTGAACAAAACCGCTGTGACACTCGGCGTCGGGGAGCAATACACCCTGAAAGCCACGATTACACCAAGTACGGCAACCGACAAATCCGTCACTTGGATCTCTAAAAACAATAACGTTGTGTCTGTCTCTGACAGCGGCACTATTACCGCCAACAAAGAAGGTACCGCAACGATTGTGGCTGTCACCGCTAACGGCAGAAAAGCAACTGCCAAAATCACCGTTACTCCTACGCACAAGCTGGTCAATCAATCTACTGTTTCCAAAAATGTCACATTAGGAAACGCTGTCAGGATCAAAGCTGACGCCGAAGGCGGTAAAGGCACTTATACTTATGCCGTCAGCTATAAAAAATCCACCTCCAAAAACTGGACAGTTGTTCAATACTTTAAGGAAGAAACCTCCGTTACTTTCACTCCCAACACGATCGCTGATTATGATGTGTGTGTCAAAGTCAAAGACAGCAGCGGTACGGTTGCCAAACAGTATTTCACCGTCAGCGTAACACGGCAGCTCACTAACAAATCCACTATTTCAGCTCAGACGATCAAACTGGGAGAGTATGTTAAAACAAAAGCTTTTGCAGCAGGAGGAAAAGGCGATTACACCTACTCCGTCAGCTACAAAAAAGCTAATTCCTCTCAATGGATCACCGTCAAAAATTACGGCACTCAAAAAACAGCTGTTATCAAACCCCGCACTGCTGCCACATATGACGTATGCGTCAAAGTCAAGGACAGCAGCGGTACGGTTGCTAAAAAATACTTTATGCTGAAGGTAACCGGCTGACAAAATTTTCCGGATTTTCAAAACAAAAACGGCAAACTTAATAGCATTACTATTCCTGCCACTGTTACATACCTCGGAGACAAAGTTTTTAATGGTTCGAGCGTTGCCAGTCTTATTTTTAGCGGCAATAGCCCCTCTTTCCGTTTCTTACCCGAACAGACTACGGATCATGGTACCTTTGAGGGTGCCTCCCAGCTTGATATGATAACGATTAAGGGAACCGACGGTAATTACAACACCTATAACGGTGCACTCTACAACAAAGATAAAACCAAACTGCTGCTTTGTCCCCAAGGCAGAACGACCTCAAGCCATTTTATAATGGCAGGTACCACTAACGAAATCGGCGATTATGCCTTCTATAACTGTTCAAAACTTACATCCGTGTTAATTCCTAAGGGCGTAACCAAAATAGGAGACAATTCTTTCTATAAGCATAAGAGTGATTTCCGAATCTACGGTACACAGGACACTTATGCACAAACCTATGCCAATAATCACAGCATTCCCTTCTGTGCTTCCTATTCTTACACAAAAAATTCGGACGGAACAATCACTATTACAAAATATAACGACATATACACCAGCATTTCTATCCCTTCAAAAATCAACGGTTATTCCGTCACTTCCATCGGTAAGGAGGCATTCAAGAACAATTCCACCATCACATCTGTCTCTATTCCTTATGGAATTAGCAGCATCGGGAACGATGCCTTCAGAAGCTGCTACAAACTTGCTTCTGTTTCCCTGCCAAACTCCCTGAATACCATCAATTCAGATGCCTTCTGTTACTGTACTTCCCTTAAGGAGGTCGTTCTTCCCTCCAACGTTACACTTGTAGGTACAAGGGCTTTCTATGGCTGTACCGGACTCACCTCGGTTACTTTGAATAACAAATTGAACTATATCAACTCCTATGCCTTTGAAAATACAGGGCTGACATCGGTGTACATTCCTCAGAATGTCAGAACCATCGGAAGCTATGCGTTTGGATTTGAGTATAAAGACAGTACCCACACTCGTAACGCCAACTTCACTTTGATCAAAGGCTATCCGGACACCACTGCTCAAACTTATGCAACGAATAATAATATTCCATTTCAAGCCGTTCTGGAGTACTCTGTCAATTCAAACGGCACCGATGTTACTATCACAAACTATACCGGTACCGAAACCGCCCTTGTATTGCCTAACTCCATCAACGGGCTGCCTGTAACATCTATTGCCGGCTATGCTTTTAACAACACAGCGGTTACGAGTGTTACACTGCCCAACAGTATGACTCAGCTCAATAACTACGCTTTTTATGGGGCATCAAAACTGCAGTCTGTCACATTCCCGTCTACGATCACCTCTATCGGCAGCTATGCGTTTGAATTCTGCACCAGTCTGAAATCCATCACCATTCCCAATACGATCACCTCTATTAAAAACGGTGCTTTCTACGGATGCACTTCTTTGAGCAATGTCAAGCTCGGCTCCGGTCTGAAAACCATAGGATCGTGTTCTTTCTGCAATACCGCCCTTCAATCCATCACCATCCCCAAGAATGTTACCAATATAGGAGAACACGCCTTTGGCTACACCTATAAAAACTCTACCTATTCCGGTGTCGAGAACTATACAATGACAGGTTATGCTTACACTGCCGCAGATGACTATGCTTCCCATAACGAGCATATCACTTTCAATGCATTGTATGAGGGTATGGTGAATATTTCAACGATCAGTGCTGACAATATCGAACTGGGTGAAAGCATTACAGTCAATGCTTCCGCAACCGGCGGTAAACTGCCATATACCTATTCCCTCACTTATAAAGGTTCTTCAGATGAATGGAAGACTGTACAGAATTTCAGTACCAACTCCTCCATACAATTTACTCCCACTGCCGCAGGTGAATATTCGCTGTGCGTCACCGTACGTGATGACAGAGGAGTTTCCAGTGCAAAGTATTATACCGTCATTGTCAAAGAAGTTGAAAAACTGGTTAATCATTCCACTATTTCCAAAACACAGATCAACCTTGGCGAAAGCATTACGGTCACAGGAAATGCAAGCGGAGGTCAAAATCCCTATACCTACGGAGTTTATTACAAAAAATCGACCAGCAGCCAATGGACTACCGCACAATCTTATAAAGCAAATGCAACCGTCACCATCCAACTTGCCGCTGCTGTTAAATACGATATATGTGTCAAGGTAAAAGACAGCACCGGTGTTATTGAGAAAAAATATTTTACGGTCAATGTGGTGAAGCCTCTGACAAACAACTCCACCATATCGTCTGAAAGCGTTAAACTGGGTCAAAGTGTAACTATAACAGGCAAAGCAAGCGGCGGTCAGACTCCCTATACCTACGGAGTTTATTACAAAAAATCAACCAGCAGCCAATGGACTACCGCACAATCTTATAAAGAAAACGCAACCGTAAAGATTACGCCGGCAGCCGCTGTTAAATACGATGTATGTGTTAAAGTAAAGGACAGCACCGGAAAGATTGAAAAGAAATATTTCGTTCTGACCGTCACAAAATAGCCTGACGATCCGGACATTATTTCGGACAGTCTGATGTATCGGCAGTCAATCAGTAAAAATCAAAAACAGATGGGCACCCTGAAAGAAGGTTGCCCATCTGTTTTTGTATCAACTATTGAATAATATAATGTTAAGATCAAATTATCCAATAAACATCTGTGACCAATAATTTCCATCGCTGACATAGCCCATTCCTATTTGTGTATAGGAAGCATTCAAAATATTGGCTCTGTGTCCATCGGAGTTCATCCACGCATCGACAACTGCCTGGGGCGTTGTCTGACCCATAGCGATATTTTCTCCTGCTGTACGATACGTAATGCCAAACTGTTTCATCATATCAAACGGACTTCCGTAAGTCGGTGAAGTATGGCTGAAATACTGATTGTTATGCATATCCTGTGCCTTGAGCCTTGCCACTTTGCACAACTCTGTATTCATCGTAAGTTCACTCAGTCCGTTTTCTTTGCGTATGTTGTTAATAAGCACGATGACTTGTTTTTCATAGTCATTGACTTCATAATCGGCATCGGCAGTTGTCTGCTTTTGTGGTTCTGCTGACGGTGTCTGTGATACAGCAGACTGTCCAGAGGGGGTATCGGGAACCGTTGTACCGCCGTTATCGGAAGTACATTGAGTATTATCCGGCAAAATGCCGCACTGCTGTATGATCTTCTGTACATCAGCGTTGCCGCAGTTTGACAGGATACTCTGAACATCACAGGTACCACAGTTGTTGAGTGAAACTACACACGAATTGACATTGTCAACACCGGGAACACATAATGTATTGCAGTCTGCTGCACTGACAGAGAATGCCGCCATTGACGAAGCTATGACAGCACAAAAAGCCACGATCGGTAAACGTACAAATTTTCTCATAAAGAAAACCTCCTGTTAAATTCTTGAAAGCCGCTTTTCTTCGGTCTTTCGAGGATTATTATACGCCCCGAAAGGTGATTTTTCAACACACAAATTCTGGAAATCAACTGCTGACTCTTCCTAATCGACTGCACCAAAAACGCCGGCATCCGCCTGTTTTTGATGGGACATCTCTGCCGTTTCCTTACTCAGGACAGTTCAAAGGCACCGGTATAAAGACGATAATACTGTCCTTTTTGAGCAATCAGTTGATCGTGCGTACCCTGCTCAATAATTCTTCCCAATTCAAGAACCGTAATCACATCGGAATTTTTAACGGTGGAAAGTCGATGAGCAATCACAAAGACAGTTCTGCCGTACATCAAACCATCCATTCCCTTTTGAACAAGAGCTTCTGTTCGAGTGTCGATGCTGGAGGTGGCTTCATCCAGTATCATAACCGGAGGATCGGCAACTGCAGCACGTGCAATAGATATAAGCTGACATTGTCCTTGGGAAAGCTGTCCGCCATCGCCCGTGATGACCGTGTCATATCCATCGGGCAGTCGGGTGATAAAATCGTGTGCATTGGCAAGCTTAGCGGCGGCGATACATTCTTCATCCGAGGCATCCAACTTGCCGTAACGGATATTTTCCATTACCGTTCCTGTAAACAAATGTACATCCTGCAACACAATACCCAGTGAACGCCTTAGATCAGGCTTCTTGATTTTATTAATATTAATACCGTCATAACGTATCTTGCCATCATCTATATCATAAAAACGATTGATCAAATTGGTAATGGTTGTCTTTCCGGCACCCGTTGCTCCGACAAAAGCAATTTTTTCGCCCGGCTTAGCTTTGAGTGTCACATTGTGCAAAATGATTTTTTCGGGATCGTAACCGAAATCTACATCATCCATTACCACTTCACCGCACAGCTTTGTATAGGTTACCGTACCGTCACTGTGAGGATGTTTCCACGCCCACATCTCGGTGCGTTCGTCTGCTTCTACAATACGATCTTCTTTGTCATATTTAGCATTCACCAATGTGACATAGCCGTGATCCTGTTCACTTTGTTCGTCCATCAGGGCGAATATTCTTTCCGCTCCTGCCAATGCCATAATAACGGCATTCAGTTGGTTGGAGATTTCACTGATAGGACGGGTAAAGTTCTTGGATAACTGAAGAAATGATGCGATTATGCCAAGCGATACGGGGCTGAGTCCTGTTATCGCGAGAATACCGCCTACAATCGCTATCAACACATACTGTATGTTGCCGAGATTGTTCATTACAGGCATCAGAATATTGGCATAGGTATTGGCATTGGTGGTACTTTGACAAAGTGATGCATTTTTCTTGTCAAATTCTTTTTTGGCTTCTTCTTCGTGGCAGAACACCTTAATGACTTTTTGACCATTGATCATTTCCTCGATAAATCCATTGACATCACCGATTTCCTGCTGCTGACGAATAAAATGTACGGCACTGTTGCCTGCAATTTTCTTTGTGACAAACAACATTGCTACCACAAACAACAACACAAATATCGTCAGATAAATATTGAGTGTCAGCATAGCAAAAAATACAGCAATAATGGTAATCAACGAAGAAAACATCTGCGGCACGCTGATCGACAGCATTTGTCGAAGCGTATCGGTGTCATTGGTATAGCGGCTCATCACATCGCCGTGAGTATGTGTATCAAAATACTTAATCGGCAAGGTTTGCATATTTGCAAACATCTCATCACGAATTTTCTTCTGTATTCCCTGTGAGATCGTGACCATCAGCCGATTATACAATAAGGTGGACAATGCTCCGATCAAGAACGCTGCCCCCATCACCAATATCATAGTGAGCAGTCCGCTGAAATCTTTGGTTTTCGCCGTAATCAGCGGGGCGATGTAATCGTCCATCAGTATCTGTATAAATAAAGAACTGAGTACGCCTGCGCCCGCACTGAGTACAATACAAAACAATACCAAGATAAATCTTCCCTTATATTCTCCTATGTAGCCAAGCAGACGCTTGATTGTTTTCATTGGGTTTCCCTGTGGTTTTGCCATAGGCTTCTTACCGTTAAAGGAAGGCTGTTTCTTTTGACCAACGGTTTTGTTGACGTTGACCGATTGGGCGGAAACAGTCGGATGACCTGCGGAAGGATTTTTAACGGTACCCTTACTCATCTTCTTCACGTCCTTTCTGCTGTGAATAGTAAACTTCCTGATAAATTTCGTTGTTTTTCAAAAGTTCTTCGTGAGAACCAACAGCGTTGATCTTACCGCCGTCAAGCACAATAATTTTATCTGCGTGCTGTATGGAAGAAATTCGCTGTGCAATAATAATTTTCGTTGTATCGGGAATTTCTTCGGCAAACGCCTTGCGAATGAGCGCATCTGTTTTGGTATCAACGGCACTTGTCGAATCATCGAGTATCAATATTTTCGGTTTTTTGAGCAAAGCACGTGCAATACAAAGACGCTGACGCTGACCGCCCGAAACATTGGTACCTCCCTGTTCAATATAGGTATCGTACTTATCGGGAAACCGCTTGATAAATTCATCCGCCTGTGCCAGTCGACAGGCTCTGACCAACTCTTGATCAGAAGCATTTTCGTTGCCCCAACGAAGATTTTCCTTGATGGTGCCGGAAAATAATACATTTTTCTGCAATACCATTGCCACACTGTCACGCAAACGATTGATGTCATATTGGCGAACGTCTTTGCCGCCGACATAGACCGTTCCTTCGGTAGCGTCATACAGTCGGGGGATAAGCTGTACAAAAGTCGATTTAGAGGAACCCGTACCGCCAATAATACCAACCGTTTCTCCGGATTGAATAGCAAGGCTGACATTTTTGAGACAAAGCTTATCTTTATCTTTGGCATAACTGAAGCTGACATTCTCAAAACGAATACTGCCATCCTGAATATTTTTTTCGGGGACATCTGCGTTAGTAAGATCAATCTCTTCATTCAGAACTTCGGAAATACGATCCGCCGATGCTTTAGACATAGTTACCATTACCATAATCATTGAGATAAACATTAAACTCATCAATATCTGCATAATATAGGTAAACATACTTGTCAGTTCACCTGTAGTCATATCTCCATAAGCAATCAGCTGTGCGGCAAACCACGAAATAATTAATATACATCCGTAAATACAGACCTGCATTACAGGCATATTAAATGCAATCGTTTTTTCGGCTTTAGAAAAATCACGATAAATGCTTTGAGAAATAGCACCAAATTTTTCTTTTTCAAAATCCTCTCGTACAAATGACTTGACTACTCTGATACCGTGCAGATTTTCTTGTACGATATTATTCAATTTGTCATAGGTTTTAAACACCCTGCTGAACACAGGAAATGACAGCTTAATAATGACAAACAATGCCAATGCGATCACAGGAATAAAAATCACGAACGTCCACGATAAAGATGCATTCACGTTGAACGACATCACCATAGCAAATATCATCATAAACGGTGCACGAAATGCCACACGAATGATCATTTGATAAGCATTCTGCACATTAGTTACATCTGTGGTCATTCTTGTCACCAGACCGGATGTTGAAAACCGATCAATATTGGCAAAGGAAAATTCCTGTATTTTGTAAAACAGATCGTGACGAATATTTTTGGCAAATCCTGCGGAAGCCACTGCCGCAAACCGTCCCGACAATGCACCGAATATCAATGACGCAAATGCCGCTGCCAGAATAATCAGTCCCATCTGCCAGATATAGTCCATATTTCCTTTATTGATACCGTTATCAATCAAGCTTGCCATCAGGTACGGCACCAACACTTCCATTATGACCTCCAACACTACAAAAACCGGCGCCAGTACAGATGCCGCTTTGTACTCTCGCACACATTTTGCCAGAGTCTTAATCATTATTATTTTCCTCCTTCTTCCTCTAAATTACAGCGTATTTTTTCGAGTACATCAAAGAAAACTGCCAGTTCCTCATCACTGATGTCCTTTCTCATTGTAGTTTCATTTTCCTTGAAATAGCTCTGCATATCATCGTACATTTCCCAAGCCTTATACGTCAGTTCCAATTTTTTGAGCCGTGCATCATAGTTGACAGATTTTCGCTCAATATAGCCTTTTTTCTCCATCAACTGTATCATATTGGACACGGTGGATCGTCTTATCAAAAACTGTTCCTCAATATCACGCTGAAAAATCTCTTTATCAGAATTCTGTGCAATATATTCGATGATCCAGCCATTTTTGCCGGTAGTGTCCAAAATTCGCTGTTTACATTTAGACTTTGAAAATTTTCTTGTCAACATATTGTTGATTTTACTAATTTCAAGACCGATATACTTTGTTTCGTCCAATTTTACCACTCCTTTCTGAATTTGTCAGTGCCCTAACTGTTAGCACCCTAACAATTATATTGTTTTTTCCTGATAATGTCAACAAGCATAGATTTGCTTGACACAAAAAGTTCCACACAAGGCTCAAAAATCCTATGCGAACCAATGGGCATAGAAAACCCGTCCCGAAAGATCATTTCGGGACGGGTTACATTGTTCATATCATATTCTTAATAGAACACACCAACCATTGTTCTATTACTTTGTTACTTCAACCTCAAAATACTGTTTGTCAATAGTACCGGTCACTTTGTCTTTTACCTTGACGCATATATCATAGGTGGTAGCTACAGCAGGAGTAATATTCACTACACTATTTTTGCCGTAATTCTGGATGGTAGACCATTTCTCACTGGTCTTTTTCTTATAGAATACAGCATATTCATATTTACCTGAACCGCCTGTTGCTGCACCTGTAGCTGTGATCTTTTCACCAAGCTTAATGCTGGTTGCCGAGATATTGGATGCGGCTGCAACAGAGTCTACCACATCAACAACGAAGTATTTCTTCTGTGCAATACCACTGCCATCTCTTACCTTGACGCAAACAACATACTTGCCGAGAGCACCCGGTTTAATATCAATACTGTTATTTGCTGCAAAGCTCTGTTTGGTAGTCCACTTGGTGGAGTTGAGCTTTCTGTAACTGAAGGAATACTCATATTTGCCCGTGCCGCCTGTAGACTGGCAGGATACTGTTACCTTTTTGCCAAGTGCGATTGTTTCAGCGGAAACACTTGGTGTGCTTACCAACGTATTTGTTTTCAGCATATCTCTGTTTTTCATTGTAGAGATCATGCCACCCTGATAAGTATACAAACCCTTAGTAAAGGTGTAATTCTGACCGGCAAGATCATCTGTTTTGCCCTTACCGTTATTAAAGCGAACCACTGCCTGACTCTCTGTACCAAGGTTAATTGTGTACTTATGTGTTACACCATCAATAGCTGTTACACGGGTCATTGCGGCAGATTCTGACCATTTACCGTCAGACAGCTGATACTCAATCTGCGGAGCAGCATAGCCCTTGTAGTAAATTGTTACCAGATTGTCGCTGACTTTCTTTTCAACCGTATAGGTGATAGTTTTTGTTGTAACAACGCTGTCATTATAAAGCATTTCTGCTGTTATGGTGTAGTTGCCTGCTGATTTCGGAGTCCACTGAGCCGCACCGGAAGCATCTGCTGTAAGTACTTCACTGGCACCGTCTTTCGTTGCTGTATAGCGATAAGTCAACGGAATATTGTAGTTATCGGCAACCGCTACCAATTTAACGGTTTCGCCCTCTTTAACGCTCTTGGGACTTGCCACGAACGAAGTAAAGTTAACCTCAGCAGCGGTCAATTTTTTAGTTGCTGTTGCTGTATTGCCATAAGCATCTTTAGCCGTTACTTTAATAGTATAAGCAGCTGCTGATTTGGGAGTGAAATCAACGTGTGTATCGGCTGTGAAATCCTTGATTACGGTTTCCTTACCGTTAAGAACGTAAGAATACTTATATGTATACGAACCGGAACCTTTCTGTGCGGAAGCGTCAATGCCCACCTTAGAACCTACCGGAACAGTAGCTGAGCCGTCAAATTTAACGGATGCACTCAGATCACTTTCCTCAACTGTGTAGGATGTTGTTTTGGCATTGATCACTGTACCGTTGAAGAGTATCTGTGTTGTAATATTATAAGTACCTGCCTTAGTCGGTGTCCAAGTAGAAGTACCGGTCTGTGAATCAATAATCTCCGATGTATCTTCGCCATCAATAATATAGCGGAAGGTAGTAGAAATATGGTAATTATTAGTTGCTGCCATCAGGCGAATTGACTGACCGGGTACTGCTCCTGTCGGACTAACGATCACCCACTGGAAACCCACCTGTTGTGCTGTCAGCAAAACTCTATCTTGAGAAGTATTGCCATAGGCATCCTTAACCGTTACAACAATATTATAGGCACCTACTTCATCGGGTGTCAATTCAAAAGTATCGGAAGAAGAGAATGCCTGAAGTACAGTACCGGTGTAGTCATCGCTGAACTGATACTGATAAGGACCTTTTCCTCCTGTTGCGGCAGCCTCGACCTTCACTGTACAGTTCACAGGGATCGAAGTACCGGGTGTTACTGATGCTTTTACGGCAACATCACTTTCTTTAACAGTATACGCAAATGTATTTGTGTTAATGACCGTATTGCCAAACAACATATTTACCGTTATATTGTAGTTTCCAGCTTTAGCCGGTACCCAATCTGCCGTGCCGTCCGACTTGGTGGTCAATTTGGTCGATACGGTATCTGTTTCTCCGGCAACCTCATACTTAAACGTAACAGGAACTTGGGCGGTGCTAGCTGATGCCTGGATATTAACCGTTTCACCCGGCACTGCGTCTGATGTACTGGTTTTTATACCGCTGGTCAACACATAAACAGCCTTCAAGTCAAGTGTTTTTGTTACTTCCTGACCAGATGCATCTTTTATGGTAACTTTTGCCGTGTAAAAATCTCCGGGAGTCATACAATTGAAATCAGCGGTAGATGACGAGGAGAAGTCCTGAACAAGGGTTTCATTGCCGTTTCTGGTCAAAGTAAACTGATACTGATACGGACCCTTGCCTCCTGCCGCTGCTGCGTTGATCGGGAAATTACGAGCTACCGGAACAGTAGTACCGCCCGGAACACTCAATGTTGCGGACAACTCATCAACAACCTCAAAAGAAATTGTTTTGGGTTCAGCGGCAAAACCATAGAAGTCCTTAAAATTCATTGTAGCAGTATATTTACCTGTTTCTGTGGGAGTCCACTTAAGATTGCTGTTATACCGATCACTGACAGTTGCTACTTCTTTGCCATTCTTTTTGATAACAATATCCTCTTGGCCATACACACCATAATGCATAGTGGCATTTTTGAAAGTAGCATTAAATTCCACTTCGCTGCCAACCGCAACGACAGAAGAAGGACTGATGGTGAAGCTTTCGATCGTTGCCTCTACAACGTCAAAAGTAATTTCCTTAGTGGCTATGTTCCCATACCAATCCTGAATATAAACCTTAGCGGTGTAGGTACCTGTTTCAGTGGGAGTCCAAGATTTTCGACCATTATCAGTGTACTGATAATCCAACACAGCAACCTGTTCTCCGCCCTTGGTGATAGTGATATTGGAGCTGGTGTAAGAATCATAGCTTACATCTGCATTCTTCACCGAAACATAAAACGTAAGAGCCTGGTTCGCATAAAGATAACTGCTTAAAGAAGGCGATACCGAAAAACTCTCTATATAAATATCGCTGCTCTGGGGTTCTTCATTGCTGTCATCAGCAACTACGTCTGACTCAGAAGCTGTATTGTCCGTTGTTGCTGCAGCGGCGTCGGCAGCACTTGCTGTAAGAGCCGTTGCACTTGATGAAATAATCAAAGATGACAAAATCATAGCAACCGAGCTTCTGATCCATTTTTATCGTTCATATACAATCACTCTACCTTTCTGCAAATACAAATCATCAACTTACTATTCTAAGATTTGCGTGTTTATATTATACCTTAATTTTGCCAATTTTTTAAGTAGAATTAACTAAATTTATCTTAACATTTTTAAAATTTATAATTAATTCATAATTCTATATAAAAACGTCACATTTTTATCAATGCCACTCTGGGATAAATCCGCTATATTTAATGTCTACTGAACAAATGCCAATTTTAAACCACGCATAAAGAACAGTAATATCTCTGCCCTTAACTCCTCAATCTTTCTCAGGTT
>CADCOE010000021.1 GCA_902802985.1 uncultured Ruminococcus sp. | reverse complement strand
TTTTGGCCGTATCGGTCGTCTTGCATTCAGACAGATGTTTGGTGCAGAAGGTTATGAGGTTGTTGCTATCAATGACCTGACAAAGCCTTCTATGCTCGCCAACCTTCTGAAATATGATACAGCACAGGGCGGCTACTGCGGTAAAATCGGTGAAAACGCTCACACTGTTTCCGCTGATGATGAAGCCGGTACTCTTACTGTAGACGGCAAGACCCTTAAGATCTATGCTGTGGCTAACGCTGCTGAGCTTCCTTGGGGCGAAATCGGCGTAGACGTTGTACTTGAGTGCACAGGTTTCTACTGCTCAAAGGCAAAATCTCAGGCTCATATTGATGCAGGTGCCAAGAAAGTCGTTATCTCTGCTCCGGCAGGCAACGATCTGAAAACAATCGTATTCAGCGTAAACGAAGGCACTCTGACAGCAGAAGATACCATCATTTCTGCTGCATCCTGCACCACGAACTGCCTTGCTCCGATGGCAAATGCTCTTAACAAGTATGCTCCCATCCAGAGCGGTATTATGTCCACTATCCACGCTTACACCGGCGACCAGATGATCCTCGATGGTCCTCACAGAAAGGGCGACTTCAGAAGAGCAAGAGCAGGCGCTGCTAATATCGTTCCTAACTCAACAGGTGCTGCTAAAGCTATCGGCCTTGTTATCCCGGAACTCAACGGCAAGCTCATCGGTTCTGCACAGCGTGTTCCTGTACCAACAGGTTCTACTACTATCCTTACCGCTGTTGTCAAGGGTGCTGACGTAACAGTTGACGGCATCAACGCTGCTATGAAGGCTGCTGCTTCCGAATCTTTCGGCTACAATGAGGATCCGATCGTTTCTTCTGACGTTATCGGTATGAAGTATGGTTCCCTCTTTGATGCTACTCAGACAATGGTCAGCAAGATCGCTGATGACCTTTATGAGGTACAGGTTGTTTCTTGGTATGACAACGAGAACAGCTACACTAGCCAGATGGTCAGAACAATCAAATACTTTGCTGAGCTTGGCTGATTTTAGCTTGACAGCTTCTATCAAAGATCATTCAAAGTACTCTGTCGAACCACCGACAGAGTACTTTTTAGCATATATCAGCCTATCAGCCGAGTGACTATCCATAAAAAGCCAAAAAGAAGCACTCCGTCATTTCAAGCTAATTTTTTCAGCCCTATCCGTTGTGGGACAGAATGCGGTGCCTTTTGACAGCCGCCATTATGATAAGAGAACACACCGCCGCTGTACAGGCAATGATCACGGGAATATCCTCTCCTCCTGTTGGCGGAACGTCAGGAACGGTATCATATACTCTTACTGTTGTACTGTCAAAGGGACGGCTGTCGGCCTCTGCCGCAGACGAAACCGGTTCAACAGCCGCAACACTGTCTGCCGCATTTTCCGCCGCAGGGCTTTCTTCCGTTCCGACACGAAAGACCCAGCGTACCTTATCAGACAAATGCGTCAGTTTTTCTCCCATTCTGCCGTCCATTTTCAGGATGAGGGCAATACGCTTTTCCTCGTTCGGCATCAATTCCGATAAGATCATCTCATTTTGAACGCCGCCCGAACGCACATCATCCGATTGTGATAAACGCACTCCCATTCCATCATATGCCGACAATGTCATCCAATCCAGATAAGGCTCATACCGACTGCGAAGCGGCTGTGCACAAAGCCATACGGTCATTTTAGCATCGGTGTTGTTTTTGAGGGTCAATTCCTTCATCACCTCGCTGTCCGGTTCCAGCTCGTCAAAGCTGCCAAACAAAAGATTGCCTCCTTCCACCAATACGGCTTGGTCGGCATCCCCTTCCAGCACCATATCGCTTTCCAGTGCTCCCACACGAAACTGAAACATTGCCGCCGCTGCCGTCAATACCAAAAAAACAGTGGGAATGATTTTGTTCCTCACGACATTTCCTCCTCCGTTCCTATTTGCATTTGGTTCGTCATTGGGCTGTTATCATTCATTATATGCGGTCAAAAAAGAAAATATGACCATTCCATTCCGGCATAGACCCCAAAAAGAGAAATCATACCGCCAAAGCCCCGTACAGAAAATCCTGTACGGGGCTTTGGCAGCGATGTGGGAAACAATATCATTCTTTATCATCAAAAGCAGTATTGATTATTTCAAATGCCTTAGTGAGAGCCTGCATCTCATCCTCTCCGCTGCATTCCACAACGATTTCATCACCGCATTTGATACAAGCCGCAATAATATTTAAAATACTTTTGGCATTGACATACTGATCGTTATGGATAATCCCAATATTACTGCTGAATTTTCCCATTTCTTTGGCAAATATTCCAGCCGGACGCATATGCAGTCCTTGTATACATTTCACTGTCATTTTTTGTGAAACCATCACATTCACTCCTTTTCATTTTACTTGTGTCTGATCGCATTGCCGATCGGAATACTACATACCATTTTATAATATAATCATCGTTTTAGCAAGTGGTTCACGAAAATTCACAAAAATAAACTCCTGTATTTTCAGACATTTTCGGAGAAATGCCTGTTGTAAAATTCTGCCATCATATTGAAAAAATGAGCAGAATAAGTTAAAATAAGGAATAGAAAAACGATCCTGTCAATCGTTTTATTCTAAGGAAAGAGGAGGACTGAATAATGGCTTTCCATTTTGATCCCATCACGGGCACTGACGAGATCTTTAACAATCCCGAATACATTAATGATTCTGTGATTTTTAACTCCATTGAGTCAGCTCGCACAGAAAAAAACTATCACCTGTACTCCGACCACAAAAACGTGATCATCTCCACCTCCCAAAAGGGGCAAAGAGTATGGATATGGACGTCGTCATCCATCAAAGACGATACCGGCAAGCTGATTGATATTTGTCGTTTTTTGTGCGAATGCCGGATACCAAAAGTAGAAATCTATGTCAAACCGGAGGTAGCAGGTCACCTTTCCGATCTGTATTCCCTTGCTTCGCTGGACATCAACTATTTTGTCAAAGATGAATTTTCTCTTGCTGTATTTACTTACTGCGGTGACGGAATTACCGCCGGCGCTTCCAAACCGGCAGAGGATGAAAAAATTATCCGCATTGATCAGAACAATCCTCAGCACGTAAAATTTGTCACCGACTTTTACACCGACTGTAAGGATGAGTTCCGCTGGAACGATAAATTTGACCGGAAGCTTCAGGAATACCTTCATATGGAATTATACGCACTCATCAAAAATAATAAGATGATCGCCAATGCCGCCATCGGCAGCCGTACCGAAAAATTCATCCGTATCAAGTCGATTGCTGTTCTCCAATCAGAACGCCGGAAAGGCTACGGATACAAAATGTGTGCGTTTGCTGTCAACAAAATCAAGGAAACCGATCTGACGCCTATGCTCTACGCTCACGTCGGCAATACTGCCGCAATGGCACTTTGGAAAAAAGCTTCCTTCCAACTGACCGATAAACTCTGTTTGCTCAAAATTGACGATCCTCAGTCTTGATTCCATCTCAACAATACCGTCAAAAGCAAGCTCCCCCGTATAGATGATAACCACCTATACGGGGGATTGTTTCGTTGTTTTTCAATCGGAAATACTGGAAAGAACAGAGGCTGCCACAGGAATGGCTGTCTTAAAGCCCGAATTGCCGTGTTCTACAACCACCGCAAAAGCATAGGGATATTCTTTATCTTTACAAAATCCCGTTACCCACGCGTGAGAAGTCCCTTCATCATCCACCTCGGCGGTGCCTGTTTTCGCACACACATCTAATGTATCCGAAAAAGAAGATTTGCCGTAATTCGTTTCCACAGTATAATCCATCATTTCATACAGCTTTGACGCAATTTCTTTGCTCATCATCGCCGAGCCGACCCTGACCTTATGCTCCGTGGCCGGCGCTCCGGAAAAACGTTCGATGTTCTCTATCAGATACGGCTGCACCGGCGCCCCATTGTTAGCAATCGCCGCTGAGATCATCGCCATATTCACCGGCGTTGCCAGCACCGTATACTGTCCTACTCCCGACCAGGCAAGATCGTTTGTGTTCGCTTTTGATACATCGTAAACACTCTTTTCACTTTCGATGCCGTCAAATACGATCTTATGATTAAATCCCATTTTTTCTGCTTGTTTGGTCATCGTACCGGGACCCATATCCACCGCAAGACGGGCAAAATACACATTACAGGATCGAGCAAGTGCTTCTCTGAAATCGAGGTGTCCGTTCGGCTCAAAACAGTTAATCTCTTTTCCGCCGATTTTCTCGTGACCGTCGCAATCGTAGGTTCTTTTTTCCACATTGGCAATGCTGTTCAATGCCGCTGTACTCGTTACCAGCTTAAAGGTAGAACCCGGAGCATAGGCGGCGGAAATCGCACGATTGATATAGGCGCCTTCGTACTTGTCATTGGTTTCAATATCCGAGGGCACATTCTGAGGGTCATAGGTCGGAGTGCTTGCCATACAGATAATTTCCCCTGTCTTGTAATTATAGACAAATACTGCTCCCTTGTCATTGCCCAGTGCCTCATACGCCGCTTTTTGCACTTTGCTGTCTATCGTCATTTTCATATTGTTTCCGCTTTTGATAGCGTCAGGCAGTCCCAGTCCAAAGATAAAATGATACCCGGTAATATCCGAACGATACACCGTCTGAACTGCCGTGGAAATATTGGTAGAGTCATCCCCCACTACGTGCAGACACGCTTTACGGACGGCTTCGTCCTCGTGATAGATCCGCTTGCCGTCAACGCTTTGGGCAAGAACCACATCATTTCTGTCATAAATCGTTCCTGCCTTTTCCAGACCGTTGCTGTCAGAGAGGTGAGCATTCTGCGGCTGTGATACCCACTGTGAAGAATGATACCATAAATTGACGGTATGATAGGCGATGCCTGCAAAGAAAGCCAGCGTCATCAGCAGGATCAATATAGAGCGTGTTTGTGTTCGTTTCATTGCCATTCCCCCCAACGGTTATACTTCCACATATTCTTCTTCGTCATTATCGCTCGGCAAAGTACTGCGTACCGATTTTCTCTCGGCCTTGGGCTTGAGTTTTTTGCCGGAATACGTTCTCTCGTCCGCCGCCTTGATAAATGCCAGCACACCCCAACAAGCCGCCATACTGGAACCGCCATAGCTCACAAACGGCAGCGTCACACCCGTCAGCGGAAAAATATCCGTGACGCCAAAAATATTCAAAGCCGCCTGAAACACCAGCATACCGCCTGCGGTACAAGCCGCTATCGAATAGAATGCCGAGCGGCTTCGGGTTGTCACCGTTCTGGCATAGATCATCAGACCGCCTATCACAACCGCAAACAGTACCGCTACGATCAGTCCCATTTCTTCACTGGCAAGACCGAATACCAAATCATTTTCCGAGGCAAACACATATTGTAAATGGCCTTTGGCAATTCCTACACCGAACAAGCCGCCGCTGGCGGAATAAATGAGCGTATTCACCTGCTGGTAGCCTTCGGCATCCGCATATTCCCATACGTGTCCCCACGCCGCAAAACGTGCCGCAATATACGGCTTGACGGTCAATATGACAAGCACCCCCAATACCGCCGCCGTTACTGCCAATATGACCGTTTTGATGTCACCGGAGCGCATAAACGCAATGATCAAAAAGGTGACAAAGAACACAATCGCTGTACCAAAATCACTCATCAAAAACAGCAGCCCGATACAAGCTCCTGTTACAATAATAAATCCAAACAAATTTTTTCTGGTTTGCAGCTGATCCAATGTAGAAGCACCGACAAATAGGTAGGCAATCTTGGCAAATTCCGATGGCTGTACCGAAACAGGTCCCAGAACAATCCAGTTTTTAGCCCCGTTTTGTACACTGCCCAGCACCAGCGTTGCTCCCAACAGACCAATCGCCAGCAAAGAGATCGCCAGCCGCCATTTCATTACCCTGTCCGGCACCTCGATAAACCACAGCATAAAGCAAAACAGGGCAATTCCCAATACCATAGCCGCCAGCTGTACCAAAGACTGGTGCTGATCGTGTGCGGCATTCAGCACAATTCCCGTGCCGCACAGCAGCAAAGACAGCCCTTCCAATTCAAAGTTTTTTCTTTTAAAGACTTTGGTGGTCACCGCATAAAATCCCCACGATACCGCCAAAAATCCGACAGACGGCAGCAATACATCCCCATTTTGCATATTGATGACTGCCTCTGCGGCAATGATCAATAGATACACCGTAATAAAAGAAAGAATTAACGACCCGGGAAGAACTTTGGCTTCACGGCTTTTTCTTTTCTGACGCTGCTCCCTATCAGAAGGATCATTGGCTCGTCGAAGTGTCAGAATGGATGTACCAATGGCAATTTTATCGCCAATATAAATCGGCTGTCTGCCGACCGTCTTTTCTCCGTTGACATACACACCCGCTTTTGAGTCCGTATCGGTAATGAACCAGCCATCGTCACGCCTCAGCAAAACGGCGTGATCTCTGGATACCGTGGGATCATTAATGCGTATATCCGAACCACGGCTTCTGCCGATGGCATTTTCCCAGAATAAAACAGGATAACGTATCTGTCTTTCCTCGTCCTCCAAGGCGATCAGGGCGTGTTTGGAACGTCTCCCGTACCGCAATGAAACAAAACACATTGTAATGATGATCAAAGCCATCAACGGAGTCATCAGCCTCAGCACAAAACTCAGCATTTGCAGTAAATCGACCAATTATCTCACCTTTCCTTTTTCAGTGACCATTCCTATGATATTACGGCTGACATATCTTGTCAAACAACAATTTCGATACATCGTAACATCCGTGTTACCATTATAACTATACCATTTTATGTGCGTAAAATCCATCTTTTTACGCTGACAAAAGAGGAAATTCCTGTTTTTTTTCAATAGCTATTTACAAAACCGAAAATAAAAGTATAATATTGTTATGGAATATCTTATAATGCAGAGTAATGTCTTTTGACAGGAGCGGAGGTACCTTATGAAAAAACCTGCCTTTATGATAACACAAACCATATTATCCTTGTTTTTGGCGGCATCGGTGGCGGCCGTAGGCGCTGTTATCTATGACCTCAAGACCGACTCCCTTCATCTGGATAAGGTCGATCTTCTTGCGGGATGGAGCACGTCCGATCAAAAATCCTCAAAAAGTTCCGATAAAAACGCCAAGGAAACATCCCGAAAAGAAGCGGAGCCATCCGCTCAGCAGTCATCCTCCGTACAGGAAAGCAGTACGGTCAAAACGATCTCCTTCCGTTCGGAGCCGGCTGATCTGACAGCTCAGCCGGAAGAACTGATCAAAAAGCTCAAGCTGTACGGCTATAATATTGACTATAATGTGAGCGGCGACCATTTAATAATGATCGACACCAGTAAATCCAATGCTTCTGTTTACTGCTATCAGAAATCGAGCAGCGGCTACTGGTGGAATATAATGGACAACAACCAACCTGTCACTGATCAGGCATTTATCGGAGAAGGCGGCGCTTCCTTCGTGGTCGGCAGCAACTCCGACAAAACCCCTGCCGGTATCTGGTGGCTGGGGGAAGCATTTTACATTGACGACAAGCCAAACACCACTTATCCGATGTTCCAGATCACCGAAAACACCTATTGGGTCACGGATCCCCAGTCAAAATTTTTCAACCAAAGAGTCGATGATTCCAACGAAAAAGACTGGTCATCCGCAGAACATATGATCACTATGAGCAAACAATACCAATACGGCATCGTTGTCAATTATAATACGTCACCTGCCAAACCCGATCAGGGCACTGCTATTTTTATGCATTGCGGTGACGCTCCCACTGCCGGATGTATTGCCCTTCCCGAAGCGGCAATGAAATCCATTATCGAATGGCTGGACAAAGATTCCCGTGTCAACATCTTTATTACCGTTTAATTCATCAGCCAAAAGCCGCACACCTTGTATTTCTACAAAGTGTGCGGCTTTTTTGAAGGTTATTCTCAGAAAGGAAAGATTACTGCTCTTCCTCTTGATGGAGCGGCTTGTCCATACACGAAGCAATCACCGTGTCCACCGCACCGAGCAAATCCCTGTATTGCACCAGCATAAGCTGTAAATGTTCTCTGCCCTCATCGGTAATGGCATAATAATTTCGTGTCCGATGATTTTCGGTCATTTCCTGCGTATACTCTGTCACATACCCCTGCTGCTGCAAGCGATATAAAACCGGATACAAAAAATTCATTTTATAGGTATTATTGCTGCGTTTTTCCAGCTCCTGAGAAAGATGATATACATACATCGGCTTTTCATTCAGCAGGAGCAATGTCATCATAGGACTTGTTGCCCGCTTAAAATAATCTTCAAACGAATGTCCTGTATTTTTTATTCCTGGTTTTCTTCCCAATGCTCACGCCGCCTTTCCGTCAAATCGAAATCAATATCGTTATCTTCTTACCTATCATACCAAATATTAACAAATTTTGCAATATTATTTTCAAAAATAATATTAAAATAGTATCAAAAAATCCGATATTGTTGTGAAAAGTTTGGCAGGAAAGTCACTTTTGTATTTGCAGCCATCATCCCGGCGGTTTTAGGAAAGGGGTCCGGGGAAGAACCCTTTTTCCGCCGGAAAAGGGTTTGCCCCGGCAGGAATGGTTGGCATCAGCCGTAGATCAAATTGGACCATTGGGTGATCATCTCTCCGGTGTGGGCGTCGATGATGTACGTTGCCGTTTCACGATCAAAAAGATACGCCATTACGGGTCGGTCACCGAAGTCTTCTCTGGTATAGATCAAAGTCTGGGGTTCTTCGGCTGCTTCGGGTTCTTTTTTGATCCACGAATATTTTGTTTTCAATTCCTCTATACTAACCGGAGGAGCCAGACTGACTTTTTTGAGTGTTTCCACAGGGGTAATATAGGAGGAAATATTCAGGATCAATCCTGTATTTTCATCAATATTCACCTGTACATAGGACGGATATACCTCCAGTCCCTCGTACATTTGTATAAAACGGTAGCGATTTTCCACCGTACCCGGCTCAAAGCAAAGCTGCTGGTAAGGATTCACCAAGCCTAACAGGGAACGTACCGATACCAAAACCTTGAAAACATCTTCTTCATTGCGGATCTTCTCCGGATAAAGATTTCCGTCGATTTCAGTATGAATTTTTCCCTCTTCGACGGAAACGGTTACATCATAATCTTCACTTTGGTTATGAAATTCCTCCAATTCCTCATAAGTATACTCACGATCTGTCAGTTGGCTGTATTCTCCCGAGAAGTAACTGCTTTCCGTACTTTCTGTGCTTTCTGTGCTTTCCGTGCTTTCTGTGCTTTCCGTACTTTCTGTGCTTTCTGTGCTTTCTGTGTTTCCTGTACCTTTCTCTGACTCGGCAGCCGGAACGCCAGCGCTTTCTGTTTTTTCGGGGGCAAGGTTTGATCCTCCGCAGGCGGATGTTCCTAACAGCAACAATGCCGTGATCAATGCATACCATTTTCTTTTCATATCGTTTTCCTCCATTATCAAAATATCCAAATCGAACCTTCTATCATTAATAATCCCTCAAAGTCCGATTGGGATACAATTCAAAATGAAATACTGTCGATATTTTTCGTTGCTTTCACACTGCACAGCAAATAGCTTGCTGCCGTCAATATCATAAACAGCACCGGCAGTGCAATGATCAGCATTAACGCCCCAATGTCCGTCCATCGGAACAATAAATAAACCCCCGTACAAATCACTGCTTCCAGCAGGATTGCCGCAGCCATATTAAAGAAAATATAGTAATTTCCTCTCAGTGCATTGAGTTCATCGTCCCAGACCAGCTTCGGATTGACGGAATCCATAAAGATGCCCAGATACGTTGCAAACGCAACACACAGCAAGCTCAGCAAACAACCAAACACGGTCAGCTTCATTCCCATATTCAGATACAGCGAAGCAGCGACGACATAAACTGCCATTCCCGTTCCACTGATGATCATACTGACCAGTGCTTTGACATTGAGCTGAGCCATATACGACATCGGGATATACTTCACAAAGGCAAAATGCTTTCCCTCACGAGTCAAGGCAGAGGACGCAATACAGTTGGCTGCCGTCACGAGTACCGACACTGCTGTAATCCCCAGCAAATAGATCAGCACCGCTTCTTCCTTGCCGTTATGAATGTCATAGATAAAGGAATTGAGGAAACTGGTCTGCCCCTGCAAAAGATAAACGATATACAGGAAAATCGGCCAGAGAAGATTGATCAGCACGCAGTTCATAAAATAAGCCGGTGTACGGAACAATATGCGAAATTCCTTTTTGAGATACGTCACCCACGCTTTACGCTGTGGGAAGGAAGGAAGCGATTTTCCGATACTTTTTCCTGAGCCGTAATGCCCGCTGCTGATACCGACCACCGTGCGAAAATACAGCAGCCGTGCTGTCAGCAAAAATACGCCGATTGCCGCCGCATTGACAGCGATGTAGAACAGCAAATTGACAAAGGGATTGTTAACGGTAGCATTCACAATCAACTGTATCTGAGGAAAGATAAAGTTCATTGTACGGATCACAGCATTATCCTTTACGGACAGCACTTCTACCCATTTTTCGGTGTTAAATCCACCGTTTTGGGAAACCACAACGGCAATAATGATAATGGCAGCAAAGGTCAGTATGCCTGTTAGTTTATTAACCGTATCCTTGTTTCTGACAGCACTCGTGACAAGCATCATCAGCATACAAATGATACCACAATCAATCAACGGAATAATAGGAAGCGTCATCATACCGAACAAAGCAATGATCCAACTGTAAAACGGTGCCCCCGAAGCAATGATATATCCGGCAAATGCCGCCAGAATAATCACAAATTCCATCACGCTTTCACTGATGAGCGCCGCCGTAAATTTGGAGCCGATGATGGTATGCGGTTTCAGCGGCAGGGGCAATAAGCTTTCGACATCCGACGAAAAATAGAACACCGAAAAGATGACGTTGATCCCGAAAATAAAGGAAAAGATCGACACCAAATGCAAAAACATTTCTATCCCGTTGGCACCGGCTCCCCGATCTGCCAGCATTGATGTAATATAGTAAATGATCACACCCACGAAAAACGCCATCGGCAGCATAATGCCAAAAATAGCAAAGAGAGACATCACGATATAAAAAATTTTTCTTTTATGTTTTTCTTCCGTGGTCGGCTCCACCGTTTTGAGCAGCGACGCAGTCAGTTTGAAAAAGATACTCATTTTTCGGTCAACTCCAGGAAAATATTTTCGAGAGATTGGTTTCGGTTTTGTTTGCCGAGTTCTTCCAGCGTTCCGTCAAAGAGGAGATGTCCTTTTTGGATGATCAGCACACGGTCACAGAGTTTTTCGGCAACCTCCAATACGTGAGTCGAAAAGAACACCGCATTTCCTGCTTTGGCGTGTTCACGCATCATCTGTTTGAGTTCAAAAGCAGATTTCGGATCAAGACCGACCATTGGTTCATCCAAAATCCAGACCGGCGGATTGTGCATCAAGGCAGCCACCACCATTATTTTCTGACGCATACCGTGAGAATAGCTCATCATCGGAGAAGATAAAGCATCCGTCAGTTCAAAACGTTCACAAAAGTTCTCAATACGTTCACGGCGTTGATTGGTTGGCACGTGGTAGATGTCTCCGATGAGATCAAGAAACTCTGTTCCCTTCAAACGCAAAAACATATCGGGACTGTCAGCGATATATCCGATGGACTCCTTTGCTTGAATAGGGTCACGGCGTATATTAAACCCATTGACAGTAATCTTTCCCACATCTGCTTTAATGATGCCGGTCAGCATTTTCATTGTGGTTGTTTTTCCCGAACCGTTCGGTCCGATAAAACCAACGATTTCACCGCCCTTTACGTTAAAACTGATGTCGTCCACCGCACGTATTTTTTTATGATAGGTTTTAGTCACATTTTCAAATTTTATCATACGCATCACCTTCTTTCCCAATGATTGTATCATATTACACATTTTTTTTCAATAGAATAGTTGAATTTTGTTGTATTCTTATGGGAAAGAATGGCAGCTTCCCCAAAAATCCAAAAATAAAAAAGCCCTGCAAAATGCAAGGCTTTCAGTGGACCAACAGGGACTCGAACCCCGGACCGACCGGTTATGAGCCGGTTGCTCTAACCAACTGAGCTATTGGTCCGTATAGCGATTTGACCGCCGAAAAATCGACGGTCAATCTTGGCTCCCCCAACTGGGCTCGAACCAGTGACATCATGATTAACAGTCATGCGCTCTACCGACTGAGCTATGGAGGAATATTTATGT
>CADCOE010000020.1 GCA_902802985.1 uncultured Ruminococcus sp. | reverse complement strand
TTGCGAGTGTGCTGGAATTGGCAGACAGGCACGTTTGAGGGGCGTGTGTTTTACGACGTACGGGTTCAAGTCCCGTCACTCGCACCACGTTGAAAACTAAAAGGCAATGGGCAAGAGGTGTATCTTCTTGCCTTGTTGCTATATATCGGGTAGGATATTATCCTCCGATAGATACACAAAAAGTTGATTATGTACCTATCAGAAGATAATCTCCGGGTAAAGATTATCTTCATAAGCACACAAGATTATTTTAACCTTTACTAGAGTTCAGTGATAACCAGCCCACGCAATACAGCGATTTATGGGTCTTGCACAAAGCGTATCTCCCGACAGGCGATGTTTAGCTTTTCACCTACTTTGAAGTAAGTATTAAACAGGATTAGGTTCCTTACCCAGTACTGAAAGGTAGCAATCAGGAGTCCACATCTGATTGGCTCGCTCGACTACGAGAGGTTAGCGTTTTGGCATAGCTGTTATTCAGTCACCTTTGTATCTTCGTCTTGTTGCTTTATTTGATTGTGTTAAGAGCAAAAAAGTTTGGAAGCTGTATTTGCTCTTATGTTTGACCACAGATTAACTATGGGCAAGCACAAAAACAAAAGAAATCAAGCCAACACCTGTTTTTACGCAAAAGGCATTGACTTGACAAACATCTATCCTAAAGGCTATAATAAGCCTGATAGGGCATCTGTAAATTTGTCAAAGGTAGTTCTCTTACCTTTACGAGTGAGCCTGTCGTTTAATTGCAGTTAAGCGATGGGCTTTAGGTGTTTTATTTTTTATTTGTAACATACTTGTTTTACCTCTTTTTTCAAGATTTGTCAATAAAAATAATGGGGTTTCATCCATTATTCTTTTCGTTATACTACACAAAATTTAATTTGAAATTTTGTGTAGTATAAAAATACAGCAGTCCTACAAGTTCCTATTTCAGACTTATAAGACTGCTGTATTTTTTGGGGCTTTAAGCCTCATTTTTTATGTCACGCAAATAATCTTATTCCCCAACGGCTTTCAGAACCATCTGTACGACCCTATCACTGATAAAAAATCCATTTTGTATTATATCGTTAATCAACGGCTTAACTTCGGTAATTATTCCCTTTTGCTTTGCTTTTATCAGCACTCCCATTGTTCCCGTTACATTAAGCCCAAGAAATTTAGCAGTTTTTCGTGCCGCTAAATCATCTAATATGACAAGGTCTGCTTGAAGTGACTTCTGTTGTGCAAGTATCATTGTTTCAACCTCTCCTGCGTGAAGTTTTGCACGATACATTGCATAGTCTGTTGGATTTTCTATGTTTAATACCTGTATCCAGTCATCAGAAGAACGGAGTGCTGCACTTGCGGCATCATTCTTTTCTGATACCTCTTTGAATACTGCCGCAGCAATATAGATTTTTCCATATAATTCACGCAGTATATCTAACTTTCCGATGTTGCCGAGAACAAGCAAAGGTGTTGAATTTACGACTACTTTACGCATTAGCTATATCCTCGTTGAGTTCATCTTGATTTTCAAAATCAAAGATAGATACTCCATTCTCCGAAAGAAAACGAATAAAATCCATTTTCGTCATATTTGCAATATCAGCACAGTAACCGAGTGATACCCCCAACTTTGTATAATAAAACAATGCTGCTGCCTGTCTTACATAAGTTTCCGACAGCTTTTTTGAAAGATGAGTGTCATATAACACTTCATCGGGTATGGGAACTGAAACATTATACATAACAAAAATCCTCCTTCAATATTTTTGCACAGGCTTATAAATCTCTATTGTTTTGGTCTGGGCGTGTTATTTATCTTCTGTTTCGGTACAGCAGATAAGATGGAATTGATTTTGTCCAAGTCGGCTCTTCTGAATATGATTGTAAATTTATCTTCAGATGTTTTTTGGCATTGAAAAGGAATCTTTGTTTTACTTAATGCAGAAACCTGTTCAATAGTCAGATTTGACTTTTTTATAAGTTTGTCAGGATCATACATCGCTTCTGTTTTTTTAAGCAAGGCATCTGAATAAGATATATAATCCAATAAATCAGGTGCATTGCGGCTTTGCTTTAACATTCGTATTTGTTGAACTATATCCCGAAGATTATTTTTTTCATAAACCGACCATTCACCAAACAAAATACTTTTCTCTACATCTGACGGCTTTTTATCTGATATATCCGAAGAATATATACAGCCTTTGTCCCTTGTATATATACTGATACAATCAAAAACTCCGCTTTGATGTATCGTATCAAGATTTGCCGCAATACGATCAACCACCATATCGTGATGCTCCTTGCTTGTAGCTCTGGGAGTTTCCCAAAAGGTGATAGCGTTTTCATATCTGAGTATGGTACTTTCATAAGATATTTCAGGCTTTACCGCCATAACACAAAGTTCGGTGCGGTATCCCTTATCTTTCAGAGATTGAGCAGTTGATATAGGTACTTCTGCTGTTCGGAGCGTCCCCTCAACAATCAGATTATATTTTTCGTTACTGAGATCCTCTATCAGCTTTTCCGTAACAGCATTGATAAACGGTTGAGTGTATTTAGGAGAATCGTCACCATATACGGATTGAATAGTATTAAATTTTGGATGATATGGTCTGTATTCATCAGCGTTTATCACAAACAAATTAGTATTATGCTCTGTAAGGATATTCTGTATCGTTGTTTTTCCGGCACCGGGCTGTCCACCTAAAACATAAGCTATAGGTTGTTCAACAGGAGAAAGTGCTTGTGTTTTATTTGACTTTAAGAATTGATATGTCCTGTCAAATTCAGATTGTGAGAAATCAATATTACTCATACATTTACAGATCCCTTAGAGGAAAGAGTTGTAATATTATCTATAATATTTTCGTATATTACAAGGTTTTGTACAGCCTTGTTAATATCTTCCTCACTTTTACACATTATGATTTTGCTTGCCAACAGAGCTAAACTTTTTTCAATATCCATTATGACTTCAGGAGTATTTTTATCATCGTAGTTGGTATATTGAGCATATTTCGCCAAAATCCTATGTGCTTTCTCAGATAAAACCTCCGCTTTAGCTACTACAAAATAATCAACCATAAAAACCTTCCTTTCAAGTCTGATCGCTGATATGCGATATAGTCAAAGTATATCCTAAAGGTGCGAGCAGTTTTTTGAGTGTATTGATGTTTGGAGCAGTCCGTCCGCTTTCCAGTCTTGCGATAGCCGGTTGTTTTATGCCAGTAAGTGCGGCAAGTTGACGCTGCGAGATACCTTGTTCCTCTCTGATTCTTATCAGTGTTCTTATCATATCCTCTTTTTTATCCATTATGCTGCTCACCTCATATATACGATAACATAAATGTTATCTGTTGTCAAGAAATAAAAATGAGGCTTCAAGCCCCACTTTTCAGCTGTGCCTTGTACTTGTAATAAGTATTTCGGGCTATGCCAAGCAGCTTCATACACTCGGTATCGGTCAGACTGCCGCCAAAGTCCCTTGCGTATTTCAGAATACCCTGTTTTGCTTCAACGCTCTTTTTGGTTGTCAGGACGGTTCCTGTTTTCTGCCCGATTTGCTTGCCGTTCAGACGGGCGGTTTCAATACCCTCTTTTGTCCTCTGGTGCAGGTCGGCTACTTCTTTTTCGGACTGCTCAAAGGCAAGCTGTATCTGCTCTCTGGCAAGCTCCATCAGATACTCATTGACTGCCTTCAGGATTATATCCGTTTTGGTTCCCGTCATTTCGATATTGCTTGACAGGGCTTTTTTGTAGGTAGCTGTATTGATGTGCGGCTCCTTCAGAAAGACTAGCTCCACGCCTTTATCGTATAACTCCTGATAAACCTCAAAGCCTGCTTCAGCATTGCGGCTCATTCTCGATACGCTGTCAAAAACAATCGTATCGCAGGGCTTGATGATTCGCAGAAGCTGCTCAAACACTTTTCTTCCTTCGGTCTTTGTGCCGGTGAACACCTCCTGACGAATATCGGCAGTCGGGTAGGCTTTCTGAATATTTCGGACTTGCCGCTCTATGTTTTGCTTGCCGGTTGATATTCTGCAATAACCGTAGATCATTTGTCACTCCTCCTTTGTCGCAAATCTGACCTTCGTTTGATTTGATACCGAAAAATCGATGCAATACCGCCTTAAAATCACCTGATTTTGATACATTTTCCTCAAACGTCAGATTTGATACCATTTTACCAACAGAAAAGAAAATGGCATAATCCATGCGGCGGTTGCTTGCCAATGTGACACGCTGATTCGTGCAAGATAAACTTGCTGAATGTGCATCCGGGTGCACCTCTCCCGTTCTGCAAAAACATCCCCATTACTCTATACTTCAAGTATAATATAATAAATACTATTTCTTTCTTCTGTTGGATATAAAGTGGTATAGGATACTCAATATATAATTCAGGGGACTACCCCACTATAAAAATCAATTAAACTGCAGATTTTTTCTTGACATTTTTCTACAAAGAGTTTATAATCGAAGTACAGTTTAATTCTCTTATAAGTTCCAAACGGGTTTGCGGCTTGTTTGGGACTTTCTTTTTTGTTATGATTTTTCTTTTTGAATATCGGCTCGGCAATGGAGTAATGATTGTCAGAGTAACTGCCGTCTTTTTTCCGCACCCGCTGCTTTCTGATGAAGCCGAGATCAACCAATTCTTTAATTACTGCAACAACTTTATTTCGTGCTATCTGTAATGAACGGGCTATATCGTTGAAGCTGTTCCACATATCGTTTTTCTTTGTAACTGCACGGCAAACAAAAAGGTACATTCTCATCTGAACACCGTTCAGCCTGCCGAGAATGTACCTTTTTACTTTGAAGTATCCTTTTGACGAAATTGCTTTCAGCTTATAGATATATGTTCCGAGCCAACCGTTTGCCTTATGAGGACGGCTGACACGCTCTATAACGCCTTTTCCTTGCAGCTTGCAAATGATATTGCTTACTGTAGAAACGGATTTTATTCCGCATTTACAAGCTATTGTGGATTGTTTTATCTGCACTGTATAATTATTTCTGAAAACGCAGCTATACAGGCACACTGCTACTTTCAGCTCATTCGGTGTCAGATCACAGTCGAGAATATCATTCGACAGCTTAAAATATGCCTGCATAGCTATTCACTCCTTTTTTAGATTCTCCTTATCTTTTTGGCTTTGGCGGCTGACTGCCGTTTGAAGGTTTGTTTTGACTACCCATTTTCCAATTGATTAGATCCTCGTTTATGTCCTTGCCTTTGCTGAAAACAGCGTGTACTTCATATCCTCTTGCCTGATACTTTTCTGTGTATTTTGCAGCTGCCGCCCGTCCTGCTTCATCATTATCGAGTCTGAAATGCAAGACTTTAACATCTTTGTGTCGTTCTAAAAACGCTTCAAGCGCCACATCGGAGCTGCCACATAAGGCTAATCTTGTCTGTCTTTTGTATGTACCTTTTCCATAAGATAAATCTGTTAAAGTACAATGGCTCATTAAATCTATCGGTGCTTCAAAGATATACAGTCTAGAGGTATCTGTTCCCACTTGATGAAAGGCATAACGCTTATCGGAATTTTTGCAGTCACCACGATATTTCTTTTCTGTCAGTGTACCTCTGATTGAAGCGAATTTTGCTGTTCCCTGTTCGTCAAAGCCTACAAATACGCAATTTCCTCTTGTATCTTGATAAAGCAGCTTTGAGTTCATAAAATCGGATATTATATCAGGTGAAATTCCTCTTGTTTGAGAAAGATAGGCAAATACCCTGTTATATTTTCCCTCTGCTTTTTCGGGCAGAACAAGCTGACCGACTTCCGCTTTATACTTTGGTGCAGGAGTATATGTAACGGCGGCATTTTCACCGATAATCGTTTCTATTGCATCAGGAAATGACTTGCCCTCAACCTTGCGTAAAAAGTCAATCGTGTCACCACCGGAGATATTCTGACTGTTCCATACAAAGCCCTTTCTGTCAGAATATATAACAAGACTGCTGTGCTGTTTGCATTGATAATAACGCCCACGCTTCTTAAACTCAAAGTCCATATATGCTCTTAAAAAATCTATAATGTCTGCATTCTTAGCTCTGTCGAGCTGCTCAGGAGAGAATTTCTGATATTCCATAATATCAGTCCTTTCTGTTTTTTGGTAAAAAATAAACAGCTGATTATCAAATAAATAACCAACTGTAATAACCAACTGTTAAATCATCTTATATTTATTTTTTGAGTGGAAACTCAAACTTGATTTTCTTCTGCTCTTTATCAACAACCAAATATGCGTCAAACTCCTTGTTGCTGTCTTTTTTCTTGAATCCCTTTATTAATGAGGTTTTACCTTTCTTAATAAGCCTTGTTACTTGTGTATCTGATATAGCTTTTCCGCATATTTCCGCACCGATAGAGAAAGAACAGTTTGTGTCCTTTTTCGCCGAACAAAAGTAGCCAAACTTCCCTTTGATAACCTTTGCACCGCAAAACGGACAGGATAGCTGCTGCTCTTTTGTTACATAGGCTTCGATAGAAGATGAAACAATAGCAGCATACCAGTTACGGACAGTCTGTTCCATAGCCGATATAAAGGTATTATAGTCCTCTGCACCGGTTGCTATATCGTGCAGCCGTTTTTCCCACTGTCCTGTCAGTTCAGGACTTTTTAAGTCTCGAACAGGCAGATTGTCTATAAGGAAAATGCCTTTTTCCGTCGGATAAATCGACTTCCCTTTTTTGCTCAAGTATTCTCTTGCAAAGAGTGAATTGATGATAGCAGCTCTTGTAGCCGCAGTTCCAAGACCTTTGTTTTCGGCTTTCATCAATGCTCTTGCCTGTTCGTCCTCAAGGTTTTTACCTGCCGTTTCCATAGCAGTTATTAAGTCGGGTTCTGTATATCTTTTAGGCGGCTCTGTAAAGCCTTGTTTTAGCGAATATTTGCCGGGATAACTCTCACCTTCTTTTATAGGCGGCAAAGTTGCTTTCTTTTCAGGCATAGCGTCCACTGCATACCAACCGTTATTTGTCACTATACTTCCTGTTGCCTTGAAACTGTTACCATTAACATCAAGCAAAACTGTTGTATCTTCCAATTCTGCTTTTGGATAAACGACTCTGATAAGCGATTTTACAAGCAGATCATAAAGCTGTCTTTCATCATCTGACATTACCGACAAAGAAGAGGGAACATTCATTGTTGGAATAATAGCAGGGTGGCTGTCAACCTTGCTGTCATCAAAATGTCGCTTGCTGTATGCCTGCCATTCGCTTTCGGGGAGGGAATAGTGGCTGTATTCCGGCAGAAGAAAAAGTTTGCGGAGTGTTGCTGTAATTTCCGGCTGCATAGCAATGGTTAGATGTTCCGATGATGTGCGGGGATAAGTCATAAATTTATGCTCATAAAGCTGCTGCATAACGGCAACGGTCTTTTTCAAATCCCAGCCGAGCTTCTTTCCTGCTGTAGCCTGCAACTGCGTAGCATTGTATAAAACAGGCTGTCCGACTGTTTTCTTTTTGACAGTCTTTGATTTAACAGTACCGTTTCCGGTGCAGCTTGCAAGTATGCGTTTTGCTTCTTCTTCATTATCAAATTGCCCCTTTTCGTATTCAGCCGAAAAATTGCCGTTTGCTGTCATAAACTCTGCAAGCAGTTTCCAATAGGGTGTTTTCGTATGTCCGAGTATCTTCTTTTCACGCTCAACCACCATAGCAAGTACTGGAGTCTGCACCCTGCCTACCGACAACATTTCCTTTGAGGACAGCTTTTTAGTAGCTACAATCGTCAGATTGATACCAAATATCCAATCGGCAATGCTTCTTGCCCGTCCTGCCTGCTGTATGCTGATAACCTCACTGCTGTCTTTTAGGTGAGAAAAGGCATATTGTATCTTTTGTGGTGTCAAGTCCTCAATCCATACTCTTTTCCACGGTTTCGTACAGTTCATAGCTTCATATATGTACGCAAATATCAACTCTCCCTCTCTGTCAGGGTCGGTAGCGTTGATTATCAAATCAGCTTTATCGAAAAAGCCTTTGACATATTCAAAGCAAGTTTTCGTCTGCTCCTTAACAACTACCTTGTAGTTATTGGGAATACAGGGATATACCGTTAAGTCCTATTTTTGGTACTGTTCACCGTATTCTTTTGCGTCCGCCAAGCTACATAAATGCCCGACACCGTGACACAATATTGTTTTTTCTCCGTTGAAAGTAAATTCATAATGCCCTATTGTTGGCTCTTTCAGGTGTGGTATGCGATTACCAGCGTGCAACGCAACGGCAATAGCCTTTGCTAAACTTGCTTTTTCAGCGTAGATTACTATCATATCAACAGTCTCCTTTGTTTATTTCTGTCCACTCTTTTCTAATTTCGGCAACCGTTCCGAAAGATGTTGTCTTACTGCATTGTCGGCAGTATATTCTGTTTGGTTCGTCACCTTTATAGCATTTGTTATTTCGGCTTACCATATATGGATAGCCGCCGCATTTGCATTTTGAGAGGTTATCCCAAGGATGATAAGCTCTGCCTGATCCTGACATACCCAAATGAAAACCGGTTGTTATTTCCGTATCAATTAAAATCGGTTCTTCATAAAACCGGTGTACATAAAATTTGATTTTACTCTGACCGAAATACTGCTCATATATTTTCATCACCTTATTTTCGGAAAGTCTGCCCGTTCCATAGCCGAGCATAGGAATCGCAACTGTTTCTAAGCGCATATATTCAGCTATTTTCAGTATTTTAGGTACGAGTTTTTCTATTGTTTTGATATGTGCCTTGCTTCCCGGAAATCGCATAGTAACAGCGTGTACGATATGTTTCGTTTTCATATTGGGTGCATCAGTTATAAAAACACTTCCTGCAGGATAGCCAAACAACTTATGATGTTTTCTGCATTCAATTTTAGCAAATTTCTCAATTTCACCCATACTGGCATACTGAATGCTCTCCACAATGCCTTTGTGCTTTTCGTCAATACACCTCTGACCCCCATCCATCCGATACCGTTGGACGCATTGACAATGGCTTCTGCTTTGCTTAATGTAATATCTTCATCGGTTATAATAATCATAATATAGTTACGCTCCTTCGCTTTGCGAGCTTATCAGTTTGTTTACCCTTGCTGTTTCAGCTGACAGCAATTTCTTTAATTCTTTTGGTAAGCTATCAGGCGGCAGACTATTATATACACCCCTGATTTGCCTTGCAACAAATTTCTTTCTGCTGAAAATAATCTCAATAGTATATCTCTTTTCCTGATAAATAGTAGTATATATCAAGCATTTGCCCCGACTGATTTTATCAGCATAAGAAGCAACGCAATGGTGTTGAATGGCAGCTTCGTGAAGAAGCATTTTCTTTCCAGTAATACGAACATATTCTTTTGGCATAACTAATTTAGAGAGTGTTGTATCTGGTATTTTGAATTGCCTTACTCTTTTACTGTCATAGAGCAGAGCTAATCTGTTATGCTCTGAACATAATTTTTTATATGAAATCATTAAATTGATTTTTTGTTTCAACTGAATACTCATATCTATGTAATCTCTTATTATATACGAGTCATCATCACTTGTTTTTCTGTCACTATATAAAACCTCTTCGTAATATGCCTGAAGCATCCATTTCACACGCTGATTTTCTATTCCTGTTTTAACAAGTTTATGAAATATATCGAAAGGCAGTTGATAAAGAATTTGCAAATCACTTTCCCTAATGTATTTTTCCGCTTTATGTACATAATATGACTGAAAAAGCGGAATGGTATTGTCTTTCTTACAAGTTTTCACTTTCTTTAGCTTGATTTCAAGTAATTCTCTTCGATTATGTGATGACATTACTTCATCGAAAGAAAACGGCGGCATATCTGTACAGCCCCTTCGATAATCTGATAGTATATCTTTGAATACAATTCCAAATTGAGAATACCACTTCAAAATAGTGCCTAACATATCAAAATTACGATTATTAAACATACTAAAAAGGTATTTTATGTTCATTGGAAAACAGTGCTTTTGACTATCCATATACGGCTGTAGGTTCCCATACATAAACATCTTATGGCTTTTTTGATATATCATTGAATATAAATATATTTGATCCTTATGATCTTTATCGAAAGATTTGGAACATTGAAGTGAGTAAGTGTAGTTGTCAATGACAAGACGAGTTTTTGCCGAATTATCAGTGTAAAAAAATATTTCTACACTGTAATCGGCAAACTTTTGATCAATAAGTTTTAAATGTAAATCCAAATCCATCTCCGAGAGAAAATCTTGCATTGCAATAAACTTGTCCCGAAGTTCTTTTATGCATTTATCTTCTATGATAAATTTGAAGTGTTTTACCGTTTCATTACATTCAGAGTAATAGCATTCATAGTAATACAATATTCGATAGTTTGACAAACGGGCTGAATGCAGAATAAAACGGAACAGATCAACAAGTTTTTCTAAACTATTGTTATCAATAAAATCTGATTCAGATAAAAATTCATCCAATTTAGATAAGAATTCATCTTCGGATATACTATACTTTTCATAAGTAAACAGCAACAATATCACTTCCTGTCAAAATGAGGCTTAAAGTCCCAAAATTATTCTTTATCCCATCCCAATTCCTTACAGCGTTCCGTCACCGCATCAAGCAGTTTGTAATTAAGGGAAGCAAAATCTGTCATAACAACTTTCCATTTCAAATCAAATGTAATGGTTCTGTGAGTTGCAAAATCATTCTCTACTGATATTTCGTGATTCGAAATTTGATTAAAATGACACTGTACATATTCAATTTTTACTTTGGGGGAATATTCCGCAGATGATAATTTATGTATCGCAAGAAAGCTACCAAGTTCAAACATCTTTTTTCTGCAGGAGTAAGTTTGTTAAGATTGATAACAACTTTCTTTACAGATTTTATTTCCATAATATCATTCCTCTCTAAAAAATTCTTGTTATATCCGATATACCATTTAGACCAATTTCAATCATTGAACATCCGTAAACACAAATGTCAATTGTGCCTTTGTAAAATTGAGTTGTGTTTATATGATGGTGTCCGTGAAGATTGATGAAAGGTTTATTTCGCTTAACGTACCGTGATATGCCTTTCAGTCCGCAATGGATCTTGTCGGATTTTGAGCCATACAAGCCGTATGCACCATCGTGTGATATTAAAATATCTGCACAGGGCAGATTTTTTGAAATTTCTATGCTTTCTTTTTGTGTTAGCATAGGATAGTCGCCCTCTTTGTATCTTGAAGATCCCGATAATCCCACAAATGATAAGCTGCCGATTTTAATTTGGATTTGATCTATGTGCCGAATGTCAAGTCCTGATAACATACCGTTTACATCGTGATTTCCCAAAACAGCGTAAACTTTACAATCTACACTGTTCTTAATCGTTTTAAGAGTAGATACATCTATGTCACCAAGTGTAAAGCAAGCATCATATTCATAGCAAGAAAAATCTATGCTTTTGATTTTATCTATGCAAGGGGTATGCAAATCTGCAAAGACTAATAATATCATTACTAAATCCTCCAAAGGAATGGGGCTTGAAGCCCCACTTATTAAATCCAAAAAATTTCTTTAATCAGTTGCCAAACTTTGTTTTCTTTTTTTCGCCGTATAATTGGCTGTTCCTGATTTGCTTCTTCGCTATCCCTGAAAGCAATCTCTTTCTTCAAATGCTTGATGTAGATTGTCTGAATAACATCTATGACGATGAATATCAGTAAAAACCAAACCATAAAAGTTACCTCCTAAAAAACCCTGTTTTTTTATTTGTATTTATATCAGTGTATAAGTGCAAAATTTCAGTATATACGTTTTTGTTCCATTCACAGGGTTTGGTGTAGTATTGACTTGTCCTCAAACGGTATGCCTTGCAATGTCCCTTTATCATTGCCTTGTTGAATTTCAGAAAATCCGGTTGTGAAATAGGATAGAAACAGTAGTTTATTTCTTTGCTGTACGGCAGGGGCAGATTTAGATATTCCTCCAAATAGGATATATCCCATTCTGTACCTCTGCACATCACGATTTTGACATCAGCATTTTCAAAAAGCTGATCGGATATATCTAAAACAGCAGTGATAGTGTACTTTGCTGTTGTATTTTCGCTGTTATAAACAGAAATGGGATAAATTGGCAAGCGGTTGACAATACACCCATTTTGAGCAAATTCTGTATCTATTTCGTGAAACTTCAAAAACCTGTTATATACGTTGTCAGGTATAAAAAGAGAAACACTTTGTTTCGCTTGCGACAAGACAATCGCCATTTCAAAGGCAGTCTGAATAACACCGCTTGAATTATGTACCGATGAAATGCAGATGATAAAACGCTCCATATCCTTCTGTTCCTGTAATTCGTCAAATTGAGTTGTTGTATCTTCGGAATAATCAGCTGCTATTTCTGCATTATTTAATCTGACTTTTGTGTTATCGACCACTTTGGCAATCTCTGTTTTCAATGTTTCACTAACTTCAAAATATTTATTGTTTTCGGTTCTCTTTTGCAGCAGTTCCTCAAAATCGTTTAAAGTCATCGGTGTTTTCAGTAAGTCAAAGAATTCTTTTTTGAAGCCTTGCTCATAAAGTTCGGAAATGGAAATGTCATATATCTTATTGTCTATCAGTTCCGTTGTTGTATCCAGAAAATCCTGTTCATTCGTTATCTTGCCATAGATGTAAACAACCCTGATTTCCGTAAGTTCTTCTTTGACCTTTTGGATTTCCTCTATCAGATCAGTACCACGAGTACGATACCCACGAAAAATAACAACGATATGGGGAAGAAGACGTGCTATTTTTTGGGCAAAATCGGACCGCAATTCATTTTCGTAGCTTAAAATCCCATAATTATTTTCTGCAAAATCTATGTTGCGAGTAAGATATTTTTGCGTATTCTTATCGCATAAAATAACTAAATTCACAGTTTATTCCTCATTTCCCTTAAAAGATTTTGAAGTTCTTTTATTATTTTTTCGTCAAACACTTCATAGAGAATTGATGACCACATAAAAATATAATCTTTGTTTTCAAAACGGCACAGCAGTACTAAACGGCTTCGGTATTCTTTTGTTTCTGCAAGACCTGTTGCTCGTCTGATTACAGTAGGTTTTGGTATAGAAAGATATTTTTCAAGTGTTATTTCAGTTAAGAATATATCACCTGATATTTTTTGGAATTGGTATCTGCTATCAGAAAAGAAATATTGATAAACCGTAAAATCAGAAAGGTGCAGCTGTTCCGTTGAAAATTTTGTCAGCTCTTTGAGCGTGTCTTTAAAGGTTCTCTTGACTTTCAAGACGGATTTGTTAATTTTGACTTCTGGTGTTTCTTTAAGCATAACAGCAACAGATGCCTTTTCTTTTGCTTCATTTTCTATCACCTGTTCTTTTTGTTCGATTATTTTAATCTTTAATTTCCGCTTGCCGAATGTAATTCCCATATAACACCTCTATTTTGGGTATTAACAGAGGAACTGCCATTAGGCAAAACCTCTGTTATGTACCCGATTGTATTTATTTGTTCAAACTGACATCACCAAATTTAGTAGTGCATATCTGATACATCAAACTGTTTGCCGGTATCGGCTTTTCAAAAGGAATAATTTTATGACCGCAAACAATCAAACCGCTTCCTTTTTTGCCGGTTTTTAAGTACGCTTCTTGTGAAGGAGAAAGGCTGAACAAATTTGTCAAAGTATCCAAATCTTCTTTTCTTTGCTGCAGCAACACTACAAATTCCGAGTTCAGAAGCATTGTTTTTGCCTGTGGAGAAGTCAGGACTTCAGTAATATTTTGTGTAATCGCCGTCGGAACACCGCCGTATTTACGAATGCGCTTATACACCTTTGCGAAAAATTCGCCGGAACGGTGAGTAGTTTTTCCTGCACCATCATTGAACATAATCGAAAATTCATCTATCCACACCCAAGTTCTGATACCGTTATCTCTGTTGCGGCTCACTCTCTGCCACACATATTCAAGTACAACTTGCAGTCCAACAGGTCTTATCTGTTCGCCCATTGAGGAAATATCGAATACAAGAAAACGCTTGTCGGTGTCGATGTTTGTCTTGCCTGAAAAGATATTGAAAGAACCTGTGATGTAGAGTTCAAGGGATAATGCGAGGTTTTTCGCTTCAATTTCGGGCATAGCTACAAGATTTTTGTAGAAGTCCGTGAAAGTCGGTATCTTGCTCATATCGCCGTGAGAGGTGATAAATTCACGGTATGTTTCCTTTACACAACGATCAATAACCGTTCTTTCGTTGCTTGTCAGTTCCGCACCCTTTGCCGTTTCGCAAATCGTCATAATAAACTCTGCTTTGTTGGCAATAGCCGACTGTCCTTCTTCAACAGCATTCAGGTCAATATCAAAGACATTCAGCTTTGTTGGAGAGTTTGGTGCTATTTTCAGAATTGTGCCGTCAAACTCTTTGACTAACGGCTCATACTCACGCTCAGGATCTATGACAATCACTTCATCTTCGGGGAATTTCAGCAGTACATCGAACATTTCAGCCTTTGAAAACATAGATTTACCTGCACCGGAAGTAGCCAAAACAAAGCCATTACTGTTCATTTCGGCTGTTCTGTCCAAAGCAATTACATTCCTTGTTACAAGATTTCTGCCATAATAAACACCGTTTTCAACGAAGTGGTCAATATGATTGAACGGAATAAGCACTCCGGCAGCGTCTGATAACATAGGGAACGATACCTTGTTATCATTTTTCTTATTGAATGGCATTTGTGCGAATGGTAGTGTTGCCTGCAATGCTTTTGCCTGCTGTCCGCCTTGTATCTCAATCGTAAGCTGATGTTTTGAAGCTTGTGTTTTTCTGATAAAATGTGTCAGTTCTTCAAGTTCCTCTTTGCTTTTTGCCGAAATAGCAATAAAGATACCAATTTCAAACAATTCGCAATCACTGCCTCCAAGTCGTTCCTGCAGATCGTTGAGATTTTTTCTTTCATCTGCAAGATGATAAGGAATGAAGTCACCGCCTGTCTTATGGTTTTCTTCCATACGCTTTTGGATTTTCAATTCAAGAGCAAATATTTTTTTTCTTAACATTTCCATTGCTTCAGATTTAGCAACTCTCTTGATGTGCTTGCTGACCGTAATTTTTTGATTGTTGTCAATCAGATCCTTTATCATTTCATCATCCACATAAGTTGAGTATTCTTTGATAAAAAGCACTCTTGTAAATTGTTCGCCGATTTCAATTTCCTGCTTATTGAAACGGAAATAGGCAGGAGCAACATAGTTTTTGATTCTGCTGCCTGCTGCATTTTCCGGCATTATAAAAGGAATATCGGAATATTGATGATAAAATTTGTACAGCACCTCAAATACCTCTTTTGGATAAAGCTGCTTTGTTTCCGAACCAAAGCTTCCAAACAAATTGCTCAATTCCTGATAGTAGTTGAACAGAAGTCCGGCATTATCTATGTTTCCTGTCGGTTTATACGACAATGCCATCAGCATTATTTTCTTTGCCCCTGCGGATTTACTGCCGGAAATCACATCATCCATTATGTTGTTATAATCCTCCGAAATTTCGGGATAATCCGTAGAAGCTGAAAGCAGCGTATTTCTTAAGGTTGCCGTGTTGATATCGGTATTCATAATAAATTCCTGCACATTGACATCAGGAGAAATCGAGTTAAGCAAATGGGTATATTTTTTATAAATTTCCTGTTTTTCTTCATCTCTGAACAGCGAATAATCGATATTTTCAAAACTGAAAATCAGAGAATAGCTGCCGTCATAATTCAGAAAAAGACCATTTTCATAAGCTTCCTGAAACGGTATTGTCTTTTGTGCCGTTTTGGGAATAACGGCTTTTTTTGCTCCCAAGAACTTCTTGTTTTGTTTTTTATTCTTCATCATCAAACTCTCCTATGCGACTGAAATACCTGATATCCGGTTTGATAGAACTTAAAAGAAAGGCAAATAAATTCTTTCCTCCCGGACGTACTGCACCAAGACCAATTATGGCCGCCATTTCTGCAAAAACAATCCAACCGATAATATCAATAGATAACTCGTACTGCATCAGCCATAAGACCGTCAGTCCTCCGGCGATGATTGCTATTACCGTAAATACAATCTGAATAGGTTTAAGACCCATAAACCCCGAACTTTGATTAAAGATATTTTTGGTGAGTTCTACCTTTATCAAATTTATCAACTCCTTGTGGGACTTAAAGCCCCGAAAAATAAAAAAGACACGATTTTCATCGTGTCCGGTCAAGGGTTATTTAGCTTGCAAGTCAGAACCAACCTTTACTTTTTGCAATAAAGTAAAGTGCAACAGCAACAATAAACAGTAGAAGAATAATTATCAATAAGCCAATAAATTTGGTGTTTGTCTTTTTACTGTTTCCATTATCTTTCTGTGCGAATTTCCAACTGTTTCCACAATCATTGCATAGTGCATATGTAACACTTACAGTACCCTTTTTTTCGTGAACCATTGCAAATAGTAAAATCCATCCAAGAACTGGAATAAATAAAAGAAGAACCATAGCAATATAACTTAAAAAACAGCCTTCTCCGCTGCCTCTCTGTTTTTCTTCTAAGACTAGATTATAAGAAATGTTATTACTGCCGCAATTAGGACAGGTTTTTCTTTCTTGACTTTCTAAAGCTTCGTTTGAGAACTTTTTGTTTTTCATTTGCCTCACCTTTAACCATAGATTATGATCTAATATTACCACAATTTATGATTAAATTCAAGGTCATTTAAGCCGTTACAAGATTTTTCAAGACTTGCGGCGGCTTTATCATCAGGATAAATGCACCTACAGAAACCATAAAGAAGTTTAAAATACCGCTTTCCAAGCTATACATTTCTGTTATGCTCGTAGCACTTGCGCTTACAGAAAATGCTTCATTTAGATATTCTATATAGATATACCATATAATCGCCATAAAGACTACTTCAAACACAACAGAAATATATGTGAGGATAAACTTTCTGAAATATTGTTTTGTTGCTTCTCCCGTTAGGCAGGCAAAAAATACAGGAGATACACATTGCAACATTGCTAGTTCAAATGATCTGATAAACAGTTTAGCATATAATATGATAACAAAAACTATTAAAGGGATGATTAAAAGCAACATACCTAATGCCAATAAAAATCCATTAAAGAAGTCAACTAACCATCCTATAATCCACAGATCACTTGACTTTAGCGTTGCTCCAACATTGATATTATTTAGTATGTTAGACGTTAGCGATGTGATTTGTCCAAGCCAATCTATTGAAATAGCAACAATCCCTCTGCAAACTATGAGGGAAATATCTACCCACACTTTTGCAAATGTTAAACGAGCCAGTATTTTGACACCGCCGCGCATTGTAAACATTTCATACTGCAAAGCTGTTTCTAACGCATTTACTCCAGCAAAAATAATAATCAAAGCATAAGCAAAGGTTTTGAACAAAGGGAATATTTTATCTGCAACAGCATTATAATCAAAGCCATACATAGCTGAACTTGTAACACTGGAATCAGACAATGATTTGAAGGTATCTGTTAATAAAGAAAGTAAACCTTTGTATAACATAAATATAGTATTTGCAATTCCAATAGGTGTATTTCCTGTTTCCAAATCCGGACTGACATATCCAGAACCGACTAACCTTTGCAAACTGTCAAATTGTGTTTCAAGATTAGCATATAATGTGTCATAATCCTTGTTTCCATCTGTATTTGCACTTTTGGCAGCATCGTAAGCCTTTTTATAGTCTTTATAAACAAATGGAAATTCTTCATAATGCTCGTTGCCTTCTTTTTTCCATTCTTTGATTTTGTTTTCCATATCATCTTGAATAGAGTTTGAATACCAAGTATCGATTTTATTAATAAGTGTATTCAAATCTGCAAGTGTATGTTCAACCTTTACTTTGACAGTATAATTCTGGATAATTTGCCGATATATCTGACTTTTGTCCGTATTTCCCTTATTTTGAACGGAAACCCGTACCGCATAGATACCGGCATTTTTATCCTTATCAACAGTAAAATCAGCTGAACTTTCAGAAGAAAAATCCTTGATGCTTTTCCAAGATGATGAGTTAGTCGGAGGAGTGAGAGTAGTGTCAAGCAGACTGCCATACTTTACATACTCGAACTTATATTCATAGTCATCGGAAATACCGCCTTTGACATTCTTTACTTCAATCACAGCTTTATTGCTGCCGCCACCCGTAAAAAAATTTTTTGAACCCGGGTCAACACTGAATGTGATTTTCGGAACGGTAACAGTAAATCTAACAGTTTTTAAATACTCCTTACCGTTCTTATCTTTGACGGTTGCTTTCAGTGTGTAATCGCCTGCCGTCAAACTTTTCGTATTGTATTTATACTTTTCATTATTACTGTAATTTTTCAGTGTTGTGTAAGTACTGCTGCTTGCTTTTTTATACTCAAATTTGTATTGATAAGGCTGAGGAGGGTAATTTTCACTGCCGTCAGAATGGTCGTCGATTGTAAAAGTAATGTCTTTCCCTTTGACAACCGTTGCATTGGATGGATCGGTTGTCACAGTAGGTACTAATGTCGGTGCTTTGCTGATTTTGATAGTTGCCTTTTGCGATACAGTCTTATTATTTTTATCTTTTACGATAACTTTCAGTGTATAATTGCCCTCCGAAATACTTGTTGTATCCCAAGTAGCATTATCAGCTGAACCATAATCCTGTATGATGGTTTCGGAATTACTGGAGTCAGTATAGGTAAACTTGTATTGATACGGAGTTGTACCGTCCTTGACATCACAGTTCAGTTTAACTTTTTCTCCTGCTTTAGCGGATGTTGGAACACTGAATGATGTTATGGACGGTATTTTTGAACTTAATGTTATTGAAGATTGTTTACTTGCTGTTTTGTTGTTATTGTCCTTAACATATGGTATATTCTTCATTGGCGGTCCAACTATCCGTATTCATCGTTATCGATGAGGAGCTTGAATACCCTTTATAAGTATAAAAACCGCTATCGGACACTTTTTTGTATTGATACTGATATTGATACGGGCTTTTACCGCCTGATGCAGATACTGATACAGTCAGTGTATCACCTACCGTATAGCTGCTTGAATTGATAGTACCTGTCATTTGCAATTCGGTTTCATCTTTAGGCATCACATTAACAACTTTTGCTGACGACCAATGATTAACACCGCTGTTTGATTTGGCATCGGCTAAAACATAAATGGGTCCTGTATAATCTTTTAAATCTGATATTTTAGATGTTTGTAATATATAGGTGCTATTGCTGCTGTAATCATTTAAAGGGCTGTAGTAGCTGCCACCATCTTTGTTATACCAAAATTTATATGTAAAGCCACTTCCTCCGCCGCCTGTTTTTGCTGTGAGAGTTACGCTTCCGTTTTCTGTTATTGCATCAGACGAAACGCTTACAGTTACAGAAAAGTCGGAAGCCGCATTAACAGTATTATTTGGAAAAAATATATCCAATAATGACACGAACATAAAAAGAACCATCATCAAAGCTGTCATTCTTTTTGATTTTTCTATCTTTTTACGCTTCATTAAAAGGTTCATTATTTTACTCCTCTCTTTTAAAATCAAATACAAGGTTTCCGTTGTCCCTTCACCAACGGAAACCCTCATTAGAATTGATAACTTTACGATAAGAGCTGAATTAAGAAATTATGCTTTAATAAGAGCTGATATAGCAAATGTTGCCGCAAAGGCTACACCGGCAACAACAATTGATACGATACCGTTATTTCTGTCACGAGGATTTTCTTCCTGCTGTCCCTGAACGATCTTGATAAGTCCGGGGATACCGCCGATAGCGAGGATAGCGATACGCACGAT
>CADCOE010000019.1 GCA_902802985.1 uncultured Ruminococcus sp. | reverse complement strand
CGGGAGAGTTCCAGAGCGGTCAAATGGGGCAGACTGTAAATCTGTTGCTTCGGCTTCGGTGGTTCGAATCCACCCTCTCCCACTTTTTAAAAGTCGCTTAAACGTATGTTTCAGCGACTTTTCTGTTTTGAAGCAGGAAATCCATTGGCTTTCAACAATGGATAGTTCACATATAATACCTGTAAAATTTTGGGAACCCCAATCGCACCCGAGGGAAGTGATCACCTGAATATTGTTGATGTTGATTTATGGACATTATTACAAAACACCGACAGACCCGTCATTGTATACGGTATGGGCAATGGTGCCGATAAAATTATTGATCATCTTTTAGCTGTTGGTAAAAAACCATATGGAGTGATGGCAAGTGATGAATTCGTCAGAGGCCAATCTTTCCGGGAATATCCTGTCAAAAGGCTCTCCGACTTCGAGAAGGAAACCAACCATCCAATTATTCTGACTGCTTTCGGCAGCCAGCGTCCCGATGTGATAAAGCATATAAGAAAAATCGCCGCAGCACATACACTGTATGCACCTGACGTTCCTGTGTACGGAGATACCCTATTTGACAAACGATTTTACAAGGAACATCGCTCTGAGCTGGAGAGTGCTTTCGATATGATGGCGGATGACCTTTCCAGACAAACATTAGAAAACGTCATCAATTTCAAACTCAGCGGCAATATTGATTTTCTCACAAAAATTTTCTCCGATAAAGACGAGGCTTTTCGGCATATACTGTGCCTCGAAAAGAGCGAAAGCTTTCTTGACCTTGGTGCTTACCGGGGAGATACCATACAAGAATTTCTGACATATACCAACGGATGCTACTCTCATATCACCGCACTGGAACCTGACGCCAAAACTTTTCGCAAGCTGAAGATTTATGCCGGTAAAATGCCCAATGTACAGCTTTTCAATATGGGAATATGGAACGATGACACCGATCTGAAGTTCGATGCCTCACTGGGACGTGGATCGTCTATCCGAGCCAGTGGTACACAATCACTTGCTGTCACAAAAATTGATACTTTATATCGGCGGCATCCTCTTACCATACTAAAAATGGATGTAGAAGGTTCAGAACATCAAGCACTGCTGGGAGGTATCAACACATTACAGCGTGACAAACCAAAAATCAATATGGCCTTGTATCATCGCAGTGAGGATCTGTTTGATTTGCCGCTGCTGCTGCATCAGATCAATCCCTCTTATCGGTTCTATCTCAGGCAGCACCCTCACATCCCTGCGTGGGATCTCAATCTTTATGCAATATAGAAACCAAGACACCGACAGAACAACAAAAAGCGTTCTGTCGGTGTCTTGGTTTTAGCAAAAATACAGGAGAATGTGTAAAAAACGGATCATTCTTGAATAAGCTCAAAGCGGGGAACCATTTTGCCGTCTTTCTCAACAAACTGGTAGAACATAGAGGCAGGACGTGCCCAAATATGCCGTTCACCTCCGATTTCTTGATAAATCACCAAATCTTCCATCGTTTCACTGTTTTTGGCAATACAGATAAACTCATATTCTCCGCCCTTAAAATGACGGTATTTGCCCGGTGTGCCAAACTCGGGAAGCTGAGGTTCTTCTTTGTGCTCCGGTTCGGAAACGACCCTTGGCTCCGGCTTTGCCGCAGGCGTCGTGTTGCCGATGCCGTCTGAAATTAAGTCTTGCGGACGATCGCCATTGGTAAGCACCAGTACTCTTGTACCGTGAGCAGGAATATCAATATTGGCATAATTGCCGTTGACATCATATACTTGATAGCCATTCATCACATCATAGAGTCGAGAGCCGCCGTTGGTATTAAAACCAATATTAAAGTCATTGCCTGTAAGATTAAGGGCAATATAAATCGTTTCCTCTTCAAATTGACGCTTAAAAATCAGCTGTTCGTTGCGAATAACAACGTTGTCAAAACTGCCATATTTAAGAGCTTTAAAAGTTCTTCTGACTGCCCCCAGCTTACATACGTGACGATAAAGATCGTTGTCTACAATGTCCTCTACGTTAATGCAGGGACGCAGCGGATAATCGTGGTCAACATTATTCTTCTGTCCCTGTATCCCCCATTCCGATCCGTAATAGACAGAGGGAACGCCCGGCATAAAGTAAACCGTAGAGAAACAGTTCTTGATATTATCAAATTCCTTGATAGTACTGCCGATACGGTTAACATCGTGATTATCCACAAAGTTATAAGAATACACATTGCGGTAAATACCACCGTTGCCAAATTGACGGTTCAGCGAATGGGCAATTTCAAAATAGTTGTGGTCGTTATGAGAGGAATAGATACCCTTATAGCACTCGTAGTTGGTACAGGAATCAAGAACATCAGGGTTGGCAATACGATTGTAGTCACCGTGAACAATTTCACCCATCAGCCAGAATTGAGGATCGATCCCTTTTACAAAATGTTTCAGTTCTTTCAGGAAGTCCAGATCCATACAGTAAGCAACGTCCAGACGCAGTCCGTCTATTTTAAATTTTTCGATCCACATCTTCACCGCATCAAAAATATGCTTTTTCACATCGGGGTGACGCAAATTGAGCTTAACAAGGTCATAGTTGCCTTCCCAGCCCTCATACCAAAATCCGTCATTATAACCGCTGTTGCCGCCGAAATCAATTCTCTGGAACCACGAGCAATACGGAGAACCCTGTTTTTTCTCACGAACATCATTAAATGCCCAAAAGCCTCTGCCTACGTGGTTAAATACACCGTCAAGAACGACCTTGATGCCGTTTTCGTGGAGGGTATCGCAAATTCTGGCAAAGCTTTCATTATCGCCCAGCCGGTTATCAATATGGTAGTAGTCATTGGTATCATAACCGTGAGTAGTAGACATAAACACCGGTCCAAAGTAGATAGCATTAACATTCATTTCTTTCAGGTGCGGAATAAAATCCACCACCTTATCCAGACGGTATTCTTGTTTACCGTCATTGATCCTTGGCGCACCGCAAAAGCCCAGCGGATAAATATGATAAAATACAGATTCGTTAACCCAATACATTGTGTTTCTTTCCTTTCAAATGCAGCAATAATTTTTAATGATTGTAACTTTCCGGCAACCCATCGCTGCCATAACAAAGAGGTGAATATCGGCGGTCAATAACAACAAATTTATAATATCATATTTTTTCATAAATTGCAATAGCTTTTTTTATATTTTTTGTTGCTTTTAACGAGCCGGAAGCACTTCCCTTTTCATAGTATTGTTATTTTTACGTATAGTGACATACTCCCGCCGCCTACGCTGACGCTTAGAGGCAGGGGCTTCTCGTTCAAGTACAGCAACCTGTACAGTATCAACGAGCTAACCCCGTGTGTCCCACGGTTCTTATTTTTGTTTTATGCTAATGCTATTCTCATACCTTCATTTCGTATGTTTACAGCAGCGTTTCTATCTCTGTTATGATGTGTTTGACAACAAGGACAAATCCATGCCCGAACAGACAAATCTTTTGTTTCACTATTTTGGTATCCACAGATATTGCAAAGCTGTGAGCTTGCAAAAAATTGATCTATCCTCACAAGTCTTTTTCCGAGTTCCTCCAATTTGTATTTCAGAAATGCCGTGAACATACCCCAACCATTATCTGAAACAGATTTTCCGAAATTCAGAGCTTGTGACATTGCTTTCATATTCAGGTCTTCAATACACACACAATCGTAAGCATTGGTTATCTGCCTTGATTGCTTGTG